>CACYBN010000027.1 GCA_902772675.1 uncultured Erysipelotrichaceae bacterium | reverse complement strand
TTTTTATTTATTCTATCTGTTATAGAATTCAACGATTAATGAGTCATTAATGTCAGCATTCATTTCAGCTCTTTCAGGATATCTTACATATGTGCAAGTTAATTTATTAGCATCGAATGTAATATATTCAACTCTAGAAACAACTTTTTCTAATGCTTCTTTAACTACTACCATGTCATTGTTCTTTAATGAAATAACACTTCCTGGTTTAACTCTATATGATGGAATATCAACTTTCTTACCATCTACTAAGATATGACCATGATTAACTAATTGTCTAGCACCTCTTCTACTATTAGCAAATCCAGCACGATAAACTAAGTTATCTAATCTAGATTCTAGTAAAATCATGAAATTAGTACCATGAATACCTTTCATTTTACTTGCTTCATTAAATGTTTTTCTAAATTGTTTTTCACTTAATCCGTAAGTAAATCTTAATTTTTGTTTTTCTTTTAATTGGATACCGTAATCAGATTGTTTACCTTTACGATCTGCACCATGTTGTCCAGGACCATAAGGTCTTCTTGCGATATCTTTTCCATTTGATGCAATGGACATTCCAACTCTTCTTGCTTTTTTATAAGCAGGTCCAGTATATCTTGACATTTTTTCGTCCTCCTTTATTTTTTATACATAAACAAAGACGTATTTTTCTTTCTTGTAGGGAGTCTATTTTAATATTTTCCCTAGAACAGCTCAGGTACTTATAAACTTAATAGACACATTACAATATAGAAAAATTGCTGTTCATTGAATATGCGTTTTTAATTATAATGGATTACCTTTAAAAAGTCAACATTTCCTTATATTATATAAATATAATTAATTACTATGATTTACTTTATTAAATACTCATGATATAATTTATTTTGAGGATAGAGGTGATTATAATGAGTCCATCAATGTTAAAAATTGTTACTTTTATTATTGTTGCACTTGTTGTAATTATTGTTCTAGTTGTAACTTTAAAAGATAAGAAAATTAAAAAGTATAAAAGATGTATTGCATTTTTAGATAGAGAAAAAAATAATTTAGAGAGTGCTCCAATTCTAGGAGAACTTAATAAGATAGAAACTATTGCTAAAAATGATAAGATGGAAGAAAAATTCAAAGAATGGCAAGATACTTATGAATGGATTAAAAATGAAGATATCTCTAGATTAAATGATGATATTATTAATTTAGATCTACTACTTGATAAAAAAGATTATAATTCATTCTTATTTGAATATTCTAAATCTGAATTATATCTATATAAAGTACGAAATAAAGTAGAACATTTATTAAAAGATATCGAAGATATTAATGAAAGTGAAGAAAAATATCGTGATATAGTTACTAGATTAAAAACTAAATATCGTGAACTTAATAGTACTTTTGAAATACATAAAGAATCATATACTGGTGTAGAAAGTATCATTGAATTACAATTTGAAAATATAGAAAAAAGATTCCAAGATTTTGAAGAATTAATGGAAAACAATGACTACTCAGAAGTTGTACATATAGTTAAAGCTATAGATACTATGATTGATCATATGTCTGTAGTTATTGAAGAAATTCCTGATTTAGTACTTTTAGCTACTAAATTAATTCCAAAAAGAATTGAACAAATCAGTGAAACTTATTCTAAGATGAAGGAAGAGAATTATCCACTTGATTATTTAAAAATTGAATATAATGTAGAAGAATCTTTAAAAAAGGTAAATGAGATCAATGATAGAATTAAAGTTTTAAACTTAGTAGATTGTATGTTTGAACTTAGAACTATGTTAGAGTATTTAGATTCTATCTTTAATGAGTTTGAAAAAGAAAAAGTTGCTAGAAAAGAATATGAAGATGCTAAAGGAAGTTTTGATGTAAAACTATCTAAGACAGTAACTGAAGTAAAAGAAATATATAAACAAATTGAAGATATTAAAAATATGTATGATCTTACAGATAGAGATGTAGCTATAATTGATGATGTTAATACTAGATTAAATAATCTTAAAAAAGAATATAATAAAGATTTAAGAAAACTATCTAGTAGTAAGACACCATATTCTAAAATCAGTCAAGATTTAAATAAATATACAGTTGAATTACAACAAATATCTGATGATTTAGATGGATCATTAAAATCTCTTGGAAATATGTATGATGATGAAGTAAGAGCAAGAGAGCAATTAGATGAAATACAAGATTTATTACATAAGAGTAAATTACATATAAAAGATAATAATATTCCTCTTATAAATGATAATTATTTTGTCGAATTAAATGAAGCTAATGATGCTATATTAGAAATTATAAAAGAATTAGAAAATAAACCTATAGCTATAAAAATTCTTAATACAAGAGTAGATACTGCTAGAGATTTAGTACTAAAACTATATAATACTACTAATATGATGGTAAGAAATTCTGCTGCTTGTGAAAGTTTATTAGTATATGGTAATAAATTTAGAAGTACTAATATTAAATTGAATAGAGAACTTACTGAAGCAGAAAAATTATACTTTAAAGGTAATTATGAAAAAGCATTGAAATGTGCTATTACAGCTATTGAAAATGTTGATAAAAATATAAAAGAAAAAGTGGGAAATATTTATGTTGATTAAGAAAATTGGAAATAGAGGTTTTGGTTTAAGAGAATTTATTGCTGTCTTAGTAGTAATTCTAGTTGCAATAGTTTTTATATTTAAAACTTTCTTTAATTCTAATAGTGCTATGCCTATTAAGAATTTTAGAAATCATGCTAAAACTTTTGTAATAAATGCTACAAGTTTGAGAGATTCTGATCCTAGATTTGCAAATGTTGTTTATTTAAAAGATGCAGTAGATAATGCATTTATGGAACATGTTCCAAATCCTTGGAATAAAAGTGAATATTGTGATGAAACAGAAAGTAAATTAGTTAGTAATCATAATAAAAGATTTGTAACATTTAAATGTGGAAATTATCTAATATATAATCAAAATGCTGAAAAAGATGCTAGTGAATATGTAGTATATAAAGTATCTTCATGGCAAACTGAAAAACTTGTTGGTAGTAATGTTCAAATAGAAAATTTCTATAATGTAGAAGTTAATGGTAAACCATTATATGATCAATACTATAATGAAAAAGAATTTTTAATGAAATATTCTAGTTCATTTGGATATACTGCTGCGACTAGTTTAATTAAATCAGAACATAAACTATTAATTCAACCAAAATATAGAACTATGGAAGAAGTAGAATAATTACTTCTTTTTTTATTTAACTATTTCTAATTTTCTTTTGTTTTGTTATAATTTAAATGGTGATATTATGGGATTATTTAACAAAATTAAAAATATGTTTGCAAAAGAAGAACCCAAAGAAAAAGAAGTTGTTTTAGAAGAGCAAGATGAAGAAATAGAAGAACAAGAAGAAGTAGTAGAAGAAGAAACACCTGTTTTAACTAAAGAAGAAAAAGAAGATGTTAAAATCTATGAGAAAGGATTAACTAAAAGTAGAGAAAATTTTGTTTCAAAATTAGTTAATTTAACTAATAGATATAAAAAAGTAAATGATGAATATTTCGATGAGTTAGAAGAGATTCTTATAATGGCAGATATTGGTGTTGATACTGTTATGAATTTTATGGATAGACTTAGAAGTCGTTGTAAAAAAGAAAATATAGAATCTCCTGAATATTTAAAAGAATTAATAGTAGATGAATTATTTATTATTTATGTTAATGATACTGTTATAGTTAATAAGATTAATTATAGTGAAAAGAAACCTACAGTTATTTTGTTTGTAGGAGTAAATGGAGTAGGTAAAACAACTACTATTGCTAAACTTGCTAATAAATTAATAGATGAAGGTAAGAAAGTAAAATTAATTGCTGGAGATACTTTTAGAGCTGGTGCAACTAGACAACTTGAAGAATGGGCAGGTAAAGTAGGAGCTACTTTTTGTGGAAAAGGAGAAGGAAGCGATCCTAGTGCTGTTATTTATGATGGGCTTGAAGAAGCATTAAAAGATGATACTGATGTAGTTATGATAGATACTGCTGGTAGACTTCAAAATAAAGTAAATCTTATGAAAGAATTAGAAAAGATTAATAGAGTTATTGGTAAAGTAATACCTGAAGCTCCACATGAAGTATTATTAGTAATAGATGCTACTACTGGTCAAAATGGAATCAGTCAAGCTAAAGCATTTAAAGAAATTACTAATATTACTGGTATAGTTCTTACTAAATTAGATGGAACTGCTAAAGGTGGTATTGTTCTTGCTATTAAAGAACAAGTAGGAATACCAGTTAAATATATTGGTCTTGGAGAGAGAAAAGAAGATTTACAAGTATTTGATATTGAAAAATATATATATGGATTATTTAAGGATATGATGTAGTATGGAAAAGAAAGTTTATTTAAATGAAATATATGTTTATTATCGTGATTTATTTACTGATAAACAACAAGAGTATTTTGATTTATACAGTTTAGATGACTTATCTTTAGGAGAAATAGCTGAACAATATAATGTCAGTCGTAATGCTGTATTCAATCAAATAAAAATAGTAGAAGAAAGACTAGAGTATTATGAAAATACAATTGGTTTAAAAAGAAAAAAAGAAGAAGTATTAAATCTAATCAAAGGTAAAGTAGACGAAGATACTTATGAGAAAATAGAAGAGATTTTATAAAGAAGAAAGAGGGATTATTATGTTTGATAAGATTACTTATATGGATGATAGTAACTTATGGGTAAGTATAAAAGAGGGTGCAGTAATAAAAAAGAATCTTTTAAGTGTCCATGTTATTATTTCTGATGAAGAAAAGAATATTTTAGGAGAAATTACTTCTATAGATAAGGATCAAGTAAAAATTAAAATCCTAGGAGAATTTGAAAATGGTAGATTGAGAATTGGTGTTATAAGAAAACCATTACTAGATTCTACTATTAGAGAAATACAAGAAAATGAGATACCTCTAATTTTAGGACAAAAAAACAAAGAAAGTTTATATCTAGGACAAAATCCATCTTATAATGGATTCCCAGTATATTTAAACGTAAATGATTTCTTCAGTAACCATTTTGCTATATTTGGTAATTCTGGAGCTGGTAAATCTTGTGGTGTAGCTAGACTTATTCAAAATGTTTTTCAAAATGATACTGCTAAACCATATAGAGCTAATTTTATTTTATTTGATATATCTGGTGAATATTCAGCAGCATTTAAAGATATCAACAAAATTAATCCAAATTATAATTATAGAATTTTCTCAAGTAATGATAAAGAACCGGGTGCTGAACCTTTAAGAATACCAGTATGGTTATTAAATAGTAGTGATATAGCTTTATTATTATCTTGTAATAGTCATACTCAAATACCTATGATTGAAAGAATGCTTAAATTAGCTAGAGTATTTGCTGAATCTGGAGAAAAAGCAACTCAATATAAAGATCACTTAATAGCAAGTGCAATTATTACTGTATTATTTAGTGATGAAGCTCCAGCTGAAAAGAAAAATGATATTTTCTCTATAGTAGCAGAATGTCAAACTGAACATTTCAATATGGAAGCTGAAATTCAAGGAGTAGGATATACTCGTAAATTTAGAGAATGTTTTAATATAGATAAAACTGGTACATTTACTGAAGGTATACTATTTACTGAATATGCATCTTCATTTATTAAACCAGAATTTGATGATTATGAACCATCAAGTAATTTAAAATATACTTTAATGGATTTAGAAAAAGCTTTAAAATTTACTTTAATATCTGAAGGTTGGTATAAAAATGAACAAACTTATGCAGATGCAGTAACTATTAAAGTTAGATTACATTCATTAATTACTGGTCCATATGGTAAAATATTTGAGTATCCAACTTATTTGACAGTTGAACAATATTTAGCTAGTCTATTAATTAAGCAAGACAAGAAATATCAAATTATAAATATTAATATGGATGATATAGACGATCAAGTAGCAGCAGTTATTACTAAAATATTCTCAAGAATTATCTTTGATTATGCAAAAACTATTACTAATCGTGGTAGTATTCCATTCCATATATTAATAGATGAAGCACATAGATATGTAAGAAAAGATCAAGATACATTCTTAATTGGATATAATATATTTGAAAGAATTGCTAAAGAAGGACGTAAATATGGTGTTTTAATGGGTATAATTACTCAAAGACCTGTCGAACTTTCAGATACAGTTATATCTCAATGTTCAAATTTCTTAATATTTAAGATTAATAACCCAATGGATTCGGAATATATTAGACAAATGGTTCCTAATATTAATGAAGAGGTTATTGAAAAACAAAAAACATTACAATCAGGTACTTGTTTAGGTTTTGGTAATGCCTTTAAAATACCTGTTATAGTTAAATTAGATATGCCTGATCCATCACCATTGAGTAGTAACTCTAATGTTATTAAGTTCTGGGGTGGAGGACAATAAAATAAAATCAACAAGAAAGTGGTGATAAAATGTTTGATAGTTTAGGTGATAGACTTCAAAATGTAATTTCTAAGTTTAAGGGATATGGAAAAATAACTGAAGATAATATCTCTGAAATGACTAGAGAAATAAGACTTGCTTTATTAGAAGCAGATGTTAACTATAAAGTAGTAAAAGAATTCGTTAATAATGTAAAAGAAAAAGCTTTAGGAGAAGAAGTTCAAAAGAGTTTAAAGCCTGGAGATGTTTTCGTAAAAATAGTTAAAGATGAATTAACAGATTTATTAGGAGGAGAAAAAGCAGATTTAAATCTAAAAGGAAATCCTGCGATTCTTATGTTAGTTGGTTTACAAGGTAGTGGTAAAACTACTACTATTGGTAAATTATCTAATTTCCTAAGAAAAAAACATGCTAAGAAACCTTTATTAGTAGCATGTGACGTATATCGTCCAGCTGCAATTGATCAATTAAAAGATATAGGTAAACAATTAAATATTGAGGTATATGATGAAGGAAAATCAGATCCAGTAAAAATATCTTTAAATGCTATTAAATATGCTAAAGAAAATGGATATGATTATGTACTTATAGATACTGCAGGTAGATTACATATCGATGAAGTTCTTATGAAAGAATTAAATGATATTAAAGATGCTGTATCACCACAAGAAGTTCTATTAGTAATAGATTCTATGATGGGGCAAGATGCTATCAATGTAATTGAAGGATTTAATAATTCTTTACCACTAACTGGAGTAATTTTAACTAAGTTAGATGGTGATACAAGAGGTGGAGTTGCTCTATCAGTTAGACATTTAACTAATGTACCTATAAAGTTTATTGGTGTTAGCGAAAAAATGGATGGACTTGATTCTTTTGATCCAGAAAGAATGGCAGGAAGAATTCTAGGTATGGGAGATATTATATCTCTTGTTGAAAAAGCTCAAGAATCTATTGATGAAAAAGAAGCAGAAAAAACTGCAAAAAGAATGCAAAATGGTAAATTTGATTTAGAAGATTTCTTATCATCTATGAAACAAATTAAAAGATTAGGACCTCTAGAGAATCTAATTAAATTAATTCCAGGAGCTAAAAAGATGGGATTATCTAATATTCAAATAGATCCTAAAGATATGGCTCATGTTGAAGCAATAGTTCTTTCTATGACTCCAGAAGAAAGACGTCATCCTGAAATAATAAAAGCTAGTCGTAAACAAAGAATAGCTAAGGGATGTGGAATGCAAGTACAAGATGTTAATAGATTATTAAATCAATTTGAGCAAATGAAAAAGATGATGAAACAAATGAGCAGTGGAAATTTCAAAATGCCTAATATGCCTAATATGTAATTAAGTGGATTTTATCCACTTTTTTTGTGGATAAATTACTAAGATTTGCATTTTTAAAACATTTGTGCTATAATGTAACACGTAATGGCACATTATACTAGTCAATACATTATTATGAAGACAAGCCTAAAAATTTGTTAAAGAGCACATCGTTGAAACGTCTGGTGTTTGCTTTGAACGCCCAGTTTGGGGTGGATGCTGGATGGGAGAATATATGGACGATCGTAACGGCATACGGCAACCGTTCCATTTATTCGTAGAGACCTAT
>CACYBN010000026.1 GCA_902772675.1 uncultured Erysipelotrichaceae bacterium | reverse complement strand
GACCTAAGTCATTAGTAAATTTAATAATATTATATCAGAAAGAAGGAGATAATATGAAAAAAAATAAAATGGATATAGTATTTTTACTAGACAAAAGTGGATCTATGAGTGGATCTGAATCTGATACTATCGGAGGATATAATAGTTTCTTAAAGAAAGAAAAAAAGAATAATTGTGAATCTTTAGTTACAACAGTACTATTTGATAATAGTTATTCAAGAATTGTTGATAGAGTAGAAATATCTAAAGTTAAAAATTTAACAGAAGGAGATTATTATGTTGGAGGATGTACTGCTTTATATGATGCTATTGGTAAAACAATAACGGAAATGGATAAAAATAAACCAGATAAAGTATTATTTGTTATTACTACAGATGGACTTGAAAATGCATCAGTAGAATATTCTAAACAAAATATAAAATCTATGATAAAAAAACATAAGAATTATGAATTTATCTTTTTAGGAGCAGGAATAGATTCTTATAGCGAAGGAGAATCTATTGGAATAAAAAGAAGTAATATTTCTAATTATTCTAAATCTAAAAAAGGAATTGAAAATATGTTTAGAGCAGTTAATAAAGCAAGTGAAATGATGTACTATGATAAATTAGATGAATCTTGGAAAGATGAATTAAGTAATTATATCGAAGATAATAAAGAACAATAAAATGTTCTTTTTTATGCTATAATCATTATAGGTGGTTTAAATGAGTATGATACATGATTCATTGGTTGGATATATAGTAGGAGACTGTTTAGGTGTACCAATAAAATCTACTAAAAGAGAACAATTATTTAAAAAACCAGTTGTTAATATGATAGGTAATGGTAATTTTGAAGTAGATAAAGGTGTGTGGTCCGATGATACTTCTCTTACTTTAGCTACCATGGATTCAATTGTAAAATGTAAAAGATTGAACTATGATAGTTTAGCTTTAAAATTTTGTGATTGGATTAATAAAGGAAAATATACATCAACTGGATATGTTTTTGATATAGGAATAACTACTAGATTTTCTCTTATGAAATTTTGGTCAATGAAAAAGAATGCTTTGATTTGTGGTAATAGTGAGTCAATCGCAGATGATAATAATTCTTTAACAAGAATGATGCCAATAGCTTTCTTTTTAAATAGTCATGATTATTTAAATATATTAACTGAAGTAAATGATGTATCAAGTATTACTCATTCAAATAGTGTTGTTAGATTAGGATGTTATCTATATGTTAATTATATGATAAAACTAATTAATGAAATGAAAACAAATAAAAAGATTAATATAATAAAAAAGAATTGTTTTACATATTTAAAACAATTAGATTTAGATAGTTATTTTAGCGGAGAAACTATTTCTAAATATAGTAGAATTTTAGATGGATCATTATTAAAAAGTGATATTAATTCTATAAGAAGCAATAGTTATATAGTTAATACTTTAGAAAGTGTATTGTGGATTATTAATAATACAAATTCTTTTGAAGAAGCTTTAATAGGTGCGATAAACCTAGGAGGTTGTACAGATACTATCGGAGCTTTAACTGGATCGATCGCAGGTATTTTATATGGATACGATAATATACCCGAGAGATGGATAAATGATATAAAAAAACTGAATTATGCAGAAAAAATATGTAATAAATTTGAGGCGTTATTATGAGTGAAGAAATAGAAGAATTAAAACAAGAAATAAATGATCATTATGATAGAATATATCCAGGAAAGAGGAATACTAATGGTGAAGTACGATTTACATAGTCATACAATTTATAGTGATGGTGAATTTACAGTTGAAGGTAATGTAAATAGAGCTATATCTTTAGGTTTAGATGGAATAGCTATATCTGACCATGATAATATTGATTCGTGGAAAGATATAGATAATAAAAAATTTGATATTCCAGTAATTAAAGCTTTAGAACTAAGTACTTTTACTAATGGTGAAAATGTTCATGTCTTAGGATATTATCTAAATGATAATGGTGATTATAGTGAACTAGATAATTTTTTAAAAGAAATGAGAGAAAATAGAGATAAAAGAGTTTATAGAATAATAGATCTATTAAAACAGTTAGATATTAATGTTACTTATGAAAATATTATAAAATATGCCGATGGATCAGTAGGTAGACCACATGTTGCCAAAGCAATAATAGAAGCTTATCCAGAAAGAAATTATACTATAGATGAAATATTTGATAATTTTATTGGAGATGGAAAACCTGCTTATGTACCATCATCTAATCTAGATACAAAAGATGCTATTGATATTTTACATAGAAATCATTGTATAGCAGTATTAGCTCATCCTTTATTAATAGATAATAAAAAAGTAAATTATAAAGATTTGTTAAATTATCCATTTGATGGAGTTGAATGTTTTTATCCATATAAAGATGAAAGTTATCAAGAAGTATTAGATATAGCTAATGAAAAAAATTTATTAGTTACTGGAGGATCTGATTTCCATGGACCAAATGTAAGAGATACAATGGGATTAGAATATAATAGAGATCATTATTTAGAAAGATTTTTAAAAAGAATAAATCAGAATAGTTAATACTATTCTTTTTTTGTGATATAATGATTTTGTAATTTATTATTCAAGTAAAGGGTGAAATAAATGGGATATATAAATAAAGGTAGAAGAGATATCTTAATAATTCCCAAATTAGAAAATATAGATTTTATTAATAAAGTTAGAAGAGAATATGATTCTTTATATAAGATATTACCTCCTCATATAACTTTAGCTTATCCTTTTGAAGATGATATTAGTAATATTGAATTAAAATCTAAACTAGAGGAATTTTTTTCTAAGATAGAACCATTTGATATAGAAGTAGGAAATATCCATTCTATATATGATAAATATATTGATGAATTTTTTATTATGTTAGATGTTTTACAAGGAAAAGATGAGATTTGTGGTATACACGACTTAATCTATAAGGAGATACTTCCTGAGGTTGATATATCTAAATATAATTATTTTCCACATATAACTTTAGGTAGTAGTGATGATAGAGAAGTTCCATATAGTTTAGATAATAATATTAAAGGAAGAGTAAATAAGATTTTAGTAGAAGAAATTGGTGATGAAGAGGAATCAATTAAATTATTTGAAATAGATTTAGGTAAGGAGAAATAATATGACAAAAGATAAATTAAAAGTACATGGTGGATTTGCTTATAAAATGTTAAGTCCTTTTATGAGATTAGGATTTAGAATTCATTATAATCCAAAAATAGTAAATAAAGAGGCTATACCAAAAAAAGGTCCAATTATAATAGCATGTAATCATAAACATGTATTTGACCAATGCTTTACTATTATGGCTACTAAAAGAGTAATTCATTATATGGCAAAAAAAGAATATTTTGATGGTAAATTTGCATGGTTTTTTAGAATAGCAGGATGTATTCCAGTAGATAGAAGTATTCATGATGATAAGGCAACAAATGCTGCTTTAGAAATTTTAAATAAGGGTGGAGCAATAGGAATATTCCCAGAAGGAACTAGAAATAAGACTTATGATACAGTATTATTACCATTAAAATATGGAGTAGTATCTATGGCTTATAAAACAGGTGCTACTGTAGTTCCTTGTGCTTTAACTGGTGATTATAAAAGAAGAAGTAAAAATTTAATGGTTAGATATGGAACACCATTTAAAGTAACAAGTCATGACTATGAGAAATTCAATAAAAAGTTAGAAAAAGAAATGTTATCTTTAATGGAAGAAAACTTAAAAGCAACTAATAGAACTATGGAAGAAGAATTACAAAGTAGAAATCAAGATCAAAAAAAGAAAGATAAATAAATAATAAATAATCTTTCTTTTTCATGTTATAATTACAATAGAGGTGTTATTGTATGGAATTTGGTGGAATGCTTTTTGGATATCTATTTTTTACTATACATGGTGGTGCTTTTTATATAGTTCCTTTATCTATGATTATTTTTCCAGATCATACTGTAAAAGGGTTCTTTATTATATGTGTAATTAGATTAATTCTTTATTTTTTATTAGGACCACTTGTTTTTGGGGTAGAGGTTATTACGGAAATATTATCCGCTTTTTTAATATGGCCTAGAGTAGATGGATTCCAAACAAAGAATGCTAATAAAAAGAAAGAACAAACGGCTTTAGCGGGTAATAATGTTGATATAAATACACTTAATGCACAAAAAGAATTATATAAGAATAAAGTTTTAGAATATGCTGATGCTTTTATGTTGAAAAATTTACCTAAGTTAGAGAAGATATGTACTTCTAGTATGTATAATAATATATCTTTACAATACGATAGTTTAGCTAAATATAAAAGAATAAAAATATTTGAAATTACTGATATTAAAGATATGATATTTTCTGAATATAATGATAATAAAGTAACATTGAGTTTTAATGGAAAAGGTTGTGATTATACTTTATTATATGATGGAAGACCTTTTGGTAATTCAAGTTATAAAGATAAAGTTTATAATGTAGAATTAGTTAAAGAAGGAAATGATTGGCTAATTAATAGTCTTTCTTAATATTTTATGATATAATAACCAGTATTTAAGGAGGTTATTATGGAGTTCAATATTATTGCTAATGCATTGTAAATATTACTGGTTTTAATGAAAAAGTAGAAGATATTATTACTGTTTCTCATTCTAGTAATGTAAAAGTATATCCATTACATGCTTATAGGATAGAAAAAGATCTATCTATAATAGATAGATTATATCCAAAAAAAAGAACAAACTAAACCAAAGACAAATATAGAATAAAAAGGTGATTGTATGAGTATTATAGATAATAGTTCATTAAGTTTAGTAAATGCTTATAATATTTTAACTAAAATGAAAATATCTAATTTAAAAAATGATAATATTAAAGATGAAGATATTTATGCTTTATTATTATATTTAGGATTTAGTTTTACTTTTTGTAAAGAATTAAAAGATTCTGATGATAGTATTGAAGAATTTAGATGTTCTTTATTAAAAGGATTAAATTCATTTACTAATTTTAAATTAGATAGTAATTCATCTTCAGGACTTAATTTATCTTTATCTGATAAAGATACTTATACTGAATTAATTATAAAAGATAATCGTATAAAGATTGTAAGATACTTAAATTCTTTAGAAAATGTTTTAGTTTCATCTATAGAAGTATCTGATGATAGAGTATTATCTAGTAAAGTTAGTTATTCAATAGAAAAAGGTGAATGTACTACTTTAGATTATTATTCTAGATTATCTATTTATAGTGGTAATACTGAATTAGAAAGAAGTGAATCTATTTTAAAAGGAAATGATGAAATAATTCCTTCTAATTTAGATTATAGATATGCAGTAGATTTCTTAAGCCATCTTAATTATTTAAGTGGTATTAATTCATATAATCAATATGAAGTAAATGATGTATATCCATTTATTAATAAGAAAAGTATTAGAAGAGATGGATTTATACATGTTGAAGAGTCAAATAATAAAACTGGAGATTATCCAGTGTCAAGTGAAACATTAGATTATTAATATTTTTTTAGGGGGATAATAATGAGTATTCAATTTAATGATAATAGTGTTAATTATGAGGAAGCTTTAAGATATATAAAAGAAGCTGGAATTGATTTTGATTTTAGAGAGTGTCCTACTTTAATCAAAGATGGAATCTTTACAAGTGCTGATTTTTCAGTAGAAGAAAAAGAATCAATTACATATAATAAAGTTAATAGAGTTGTTTTAAATGTATTTAGTGATAAAGTAATAGTTGTATATAATAATTTTATTACTGGAAATAATAAAAAAGTTCAGTTAACTGAAATAGTATCTGAGTTTGAAGAAAACTTAGGTAAAGTCTATGTAACTACTGGTGTTGTTACTAGAAGTAACCAAGATGGAGAAAATATAGCTAGAGTTACAACTATTCAAGAAATGAGAGAATTAAAACCATTAATAAAAGTTACAATTAAAGATAGAGATAAAATGCCAGTAATTGGTATATTATTAGGTAAAGAAATAACAACAGGTAATGTATTGTGTAAAAAGAATGATTAATCATTCTTTTTTTGTTAGGTTTACAAATATTAATAT
>CACYBN010000025.1 GCA_902772675.1 uncultured Erysipelotrichaceae bacterium | reverse complement strand
TAGATTATTATGAACCATATACAGCAGAAGAAGAACTATTAAAATTAATATCTAATATGAAGATAGATGATAAATTACTAAATCAAAAATTAAATACTCTATCTGGAGGTCAAAAATCTAAAATAGCTTTTATAAGATTATTATATTCAAAACCAGATTTAATTTTATTAGATGAACCTACTAATCACTTAGATTATGAAACAAGAGATTTTGTAATTGATTATTTAAAAAATTATAATGGTGGAGTATTTATAATTTCTCATGATATAGATTTTTTAAACAAAATTGTTGATAAAATATTATATTTAGATAAAGTAACACATAAAATGGAACTTATAAATGGAAATTATTCACAATTCTTGAGGATAAAAAAAGAAAGAGAAGAATTATTGACAAAAACTGCGGAAATCCAAGAAAGAGAAAGACAAAAATTAGTAGAAATAATAGAAAGATATAGACATGGTAATGAGAAAAAAGCAAAGATTGCCAAAGACAGAATGAAAAAATTAGAAAAACTAGAAGAAAATATGGTAGTAATAGAAAAGAAACAAAAGAAAACTAATTTAAAAATAACTCAAGAAAGAGAAAGTACTAAACATCCATTAATAATAACTGATCTTTGTTTTAAATATAATAAATCAGATAAAAGAAATCTAATATATAAATTAAATTTTGATATAAAAAGAGGAGAGAAATTTCTTATAGTAGGAGAAAATGGAGTAGGAAAGAGTACTTTGCTAAAACTTATTGTTGGAGAATTAACTCCAGATTCAGGTGAAATAAGATTTGGAGATAAAACAGATATAGGTTATTATGCTCAAGAACATGATCATTTGGATTTAGAAAAGAATATATTTGAAAGTTTAGATGAATTTGATCTTACTGATAATGAAAAAATAGGATACTTAGGAAGATTCCTATTTTATGGAGATGATAGATATAAAAAAGTTAAAGTGTTATCTCCAGGAGAAAGAAGTAGATTAGCTTTATTAATTCTTAGTTTAAAGAAAGCAAACTTTCTAATATTAGATGAACCTACTAACCACTTTGATCCAGATACTCAAAAGATTATAGCTAAGAATTTTAAAGATTTTCCAGGTACTTTAATAATAGTTTCACATAATGAAGAATTTGTTAATGATTTAGGAATAGAAAGAATATTAGTTTTACCTGAAGGAAATATTCATTATTATGATAAAAATATAGTTAAGAAATATCATGAATTATACGATTTAAGTATGAAAAAAAAGACTAGTTAATAGTCTTTTTAATTTTGTTCTTGTCTTTTTATATCTAATATAACAGGTAATATAATTGGTCTTCTTCCAGTAAGTTCATATATAAATGGGAATAAATCAGAAGTAATTTGACTCTTAATTATATTAAAGTTAGCAGATTTATCTTTTAATTTAGAATTAATTGATTTAGTAGCTACTTCCTCAATCTTATGAATTAATTCTTCGTTTTCATTTATAAGAATAAATCCTCTAGTAGTTATATTAGGTTTAATTAGAAGTTCTCTTTTTCTCATATCTACATTTGCAATAACTACTAGAATACCATCAGAAGCCATTATCTTTCTATCTCTTAAAACAGCTCCATTTACTTCACCTAATCTATTACCATCTACATAAGTATCAGAATCTGGTACAGGTTCTCCTTTAGTTATTACATGATCTTTAAGTACTAAAGTATCTCCATTTCTAAGTATAAAAGTATTTTCTTTAGGAATACCACATTCAATACCTAAATTAGCATGATTCTTAAGCATTCTGTAATCACCATGGAAAGGCATTAAATACTTAGGCATCATTAATCTTATCATAAGTTTTAATTCTTCAATATTACCATGTCCAGATGTATGAATATCTGATAGAGCAGTATTAGTAAATACTTTAACTCCTTGTAAATATAATTTATTAATAGTTCTTCCAATAGCTTGAGCATTTCCTGGAATTGCAGATGATGAGAATACTACTATATCATCTGGTCTTAATTTAATTTGTTTGTGAGTACCATTGGCAATTCTAGATAAAGCCGCTAGTGGTTCTCCTTGTGTTCCAGTACATAATATAGCTACATCTGATGGTTTTAATTGATTAGCTTCATCAGCATTTATAAATATATCTGGATGTTCTATATATCCACCCTTTAATGATATTTGTAAGTTGTTTTCCATAGATCTACCAAATGTACATATTTTACGATTGTGTTTATAACAAGTTTCTACGATATGTTTTAAACGATAAATATTTGATGCAAAAGTAGCAATTATAATTCTTCTATTAGTATATTTATCAAATAAATCATTTAAGGCATTATCTACTTTAGATTCACTAGTAGAAACTCCTTCATTTAAAGCATTAGTAGATTCACCAATTAATAGGTCTACTCCTTCAAAACCAATCTTAGCCATTTTATGTAAATCTGCCATAGGTCCAATTGGAGTTAAATCAAATTTGTAGTCACCTGTAGTAACAATATTACCATTAGGCGTTTTTATTAACACTCCATGTGAATCTGGTATAGAGTGTGTAGTTCTAAAAAATTCTATTTGTAAATGTTTAAATTTAATAATAGTTTGATCGTCATAAGCGATTAAATTGTCATATCTAATATTTTTATCTAATAATTTAATAGTAAGTAACTCTTTAGCTTGATTAGGAGCATATATAGCAGGAATATTAACATTTTGTACTAAATATGGTACTCCTCCAATATGATCCTCATGTCCATGAGTTATAATTAAAGCTTTTATTTTATCTTCATTTTCTTTTAAAAAAGTAAAATCTGGTAATATATAATCTATTCCAAAAAGTCCCCATTCTGGAAATTCAATTCCGGCATCTATAATAACAATTTCATCTTCATGCATTACACAATACATGTTTTTTCCTATTGACCCCAAACCACCTAAAACTATAACTTTAGATTCGTTTTGGTTATTCATAAAATCTCCTTTCTTTTTAATAGTAAGAACTATAACATGTAAATTATATTACAAAACCAAAAATTTGTCTACCAATAGAAAAGAAAAAAGAGTTCTTTCGAACTCTTATGGTGTTCCTTCAGTTGTACTAGAACCACTTTCATTTCCTGTAGTTCCACCATTTTGTGATGGAGTAGAAGGTGTAGTAGTATCTTCTCCAGTACTTCCTCCGTCATCAACTTTTGGTGTAGAAGGAGTAGCTGCTTTTCTTGTTGCAATAGTAAGTGTAATAGTTTTACTATCGCATAAATCAACTCTCTTTTTACGATGATAACTTTGATCGTAAATCTTACCAGCAGGATATCTAGTAGTAATTACTTCTTTCCATACTATATTAAATCCATTAACTGTAGCCCAACTTTCCGCTCTTGATTTTGTATAAGTAGTAAAATCTGGTATTAAAGTATATAGAGTAGTAGGAGCTCCAGGCTTTTTACCAATTGCAGTTTGTTCATAAGGATCCTCTATTGAGTAAGAAAACTTCTTATCAGGTGTTGGATTTTTTAATCCTAAATTCACTTTCATAGCATCGATAATCATCTTTTTACTAGTAGTATTAGGAATATAATTATATAATTCTAATTTTGATCTTTCATCAAATATT
>CACYBN010000024.1 GCA_902772675.1 uncultured Erysipelotrichaceae bacterium | reverse complement strand
GTCATATTTTTATTCAATTAATCATCGAACTTTTAAGAGCCACCTGTGCTACCATTACACCACAGGGCGTTGTGGGGATCGTGGATTCTATGAACCTGTTATAGTCGATCCCCAGCGACTGGAAATTAAAAATATTTTTTATACTTTTATGAACAGTAAAAATTTATTCGTGCTTGTTACATCCAGCACATGATGTTACTTTCTTCCAGTAATCCAGTTCCAGAACCTCTTAAAGATATTAGGCTTCTTTTCAACTGGAACACACTCTTTGTCGAAGAAATCCTGCAGATTAAAGTATACAGACTTTGGTGTAATTACAGTACCCAAATTTTCAGACTTCTGCAATTCTATAATTCCTTCATTGTACAAATCTGCAACAAAACCATCAATTGAGTACTCTACAAAGTTATTGAGGTCGTTGTATGTAATAGGAACTCCTGCATTAATCTTTGCCAATGTTATCTCGGCACTAATCTGGTTAATATCTGTAATATTGCTAAAGTTAACCTTTACCACAGGCTTCTTACTTGTCTTAGTTTTAGTATTCATTTTGTTTACTTTTTATGTGGACTATATTCACTATTCTTATCAAGCTTAAATCTTGGTTTTAACTTAAACCTAAATAAGTTATTTATCAGTATGTCATGATTATCATTCTCATCCTGCATTACTTCTCGTATGAACTTAAACTAGTATTTGCATATACTACTAACTAGTTCATAATCTACTTTTAATTTGTTTGAGACTATTCTACAAACTTTATCAATATCAGTCATTCGTTTTCTTACAAATTATATCGTAAGATGATACAAGAACTGTATCTTTAAGTAGATCGAAATAATTTAAAGATCTTGCTCTAAATACGATTACATCTCCTACCATGATTTTCATTGAAGGGAATGAATCGTTATCCTTCATTGCAGAATATTCGAATGGAACCTTGAGAACTACTCCTTCTCTATAGTCCGAATCTACTTCTTTTACCTCAGTTTCTACTTGATCATAATCTACTGCTGTTACGTCGTTTTTATCAGTAGTAGCTTCTCCATTAGGAACTGGCTTGCTAAATTCTTTCTTTACTTTAATTGGGTCTAAAGGCTTTACTAAGAAATCTCTTTTGAATTCAAAGTGTATCTGATCACTAACACTCTGTGCGAGTGGACCCTGATCAATAAGCTTCTCGTTATCTTCCATTACTTTCTAAGATTTTTAAGATGGGTGAGGACTTTAATCAAGTTAGAGTACACTGTTTGCTTCTCCAACTTAACACAAGGGTAGTCATCGCTTTCGTCTGTCTCTTTCTTTTCATTGTTGTATCGATTAAGTAGGTTATCAATCTCATCGAATACATTTACAAAGTTAGCATCAGACTTCTGTGTCTTTTCTACCACTTCCATCAAGTAACCGTCTTCAATCAAATCCTTGGCATATGCTGTGGAGATTTCAAAGTGAGAACTGTATGAAGAACTAATGTCATCTCTATCGTTAACATTCTCATACTTATCTTCACGATCAAAGTAATAAGTCTTTCCGTCTTCAGAAAGCTTCATTACGTCTCCAACTTCCATAACAAAGAATGGAATACATACTTTCAATTCTTTACTCATAGTCTATCAATTTTTAAAAATTACGGCCACGTAACGCAAAAACTGACGAAAAGGTTGCAAGGGTGTGAAAATTTTTATCAAAAATGCAACTTTTGACGATTTTTTACGTTATCTTGTTGTAAAAACTCCTAAGAAACCCATTAGAAGGGGGGACTATAGGGGGGTTATTAAAGGAAGTTCTATAGACTTTCAGTATAAGTATAGCAATATAATATTATGAAAAGAGTAAAGAAGAATAGTAAAGTAGAGCCTATAATAGACGAATATATACAACCTATATATCCTCCTTACAGACTATATGTATGTATAAACTGTTCTAAAGAGGACTTAGATAGTAAGTTTGAGTTTGAAGACGGCTCTAGTATATATTACAGCCCTTCAGAGTATAATACAACTGAAGATGTATTGAGTAAAGTATACAAGATAAAGTCTAATGCTATAGTTGATGCATATACTAATTATGGGGTTAGATTAAAGGGTACTGAAGATGAATGGGCTATTGTGATAGTAATAAACAACATAGAAGCTGGTATAAACAACACTATTGCACATGAATCATTCCATGCTGCACATAGGATATTAGACCATTGTGGTGTAACTTTAGGAGAAGACTCAACTGAGTGTTTTGCTTATATGGTTGGTTATATAGCAGAATGTTGTCATAAAACAGTAGATAAAGCAAAATGAGTAATGTTTAGTTAAATGCTGTATTATATTATGCAGATTTCTTAAGTCTAAAGGAGGTATCTAAACCAGTTACTGATAATTGTAAGTACTACTTCATTTATAACTTCCCTATGAATGCCGCATATTTAGTAGACAATGAACCTATGTATTCTACTGATAATAAATACTTTAAACAAGCTTTAGATGAGTATAATACAATCATGAATAAGTTTGGTGAAGATGGAGCATTGTCATTCATAGACGATATATGCAACTTAAAGTCCTGTGGAGTTGTAAACGCTAAGAGAATGTTAACGTACATACACTAGTATAGCACTAAAAAAGAACGGATTCATGCGTTCAGTATGTACGATAAGTGGTTAAAGGATCAAATTTACACATATACAACAATAGATGAAGATGGAAACCCCCTAGAATTAGAGTGTACAAGATATGTAGCACACTATGAAAAAAATAACACAAAATCAAAAGTTTATGTAGGCAGTAGAAATGGTGAAGAGAAGCCAAAAGAAACTGATGCAACACGAGAATTATAAAAATTATTATACAGATGGGAAAAATAAGTAAGTATAGTAATGTCTATGACAAAAACGTAAATCTTCTACGACATGTAAATGATGACGGAGTACTCGAAGAGTACAGTATGGAAGAGTTAGAAACCCTAATTGATGAGTTAGCTAATGATAAAGATGAGAATGGTAATGTAAAGAATCCCCAAGCTTTAAATAATGCTAATCAGATATACTTTATGATTTGTCAAAGACCTGAAAATGCTGCTATTTTGAGGGATAGATTCACTAAAATACAAGAAGAGTATAAGAAACAAAAGGAGTCACAAGTCCCTGAAAATGAGCAAATTACACAAAAATTGAATGAAGTAGCACAACAATTGAAAGATGAAGCGATTAAAGAAGGTCTTATCGACGAAAAACCCCAAAAAAGACCATCAGATGACCCAGAATACTCAATGGACAAGTATGTCGACTTTGAAGAAATCCCAGCAGCAGCTTGATTTCGGGGTAGATGGAGAAGTATATCAACCGATATATGATGAAGATGACGGTATTTATAACTATTAAATTATTGAAAATATGAATTGGATTAATGATGAAGAACGATTGATAGAAACCACAATTAGTTTTCTTAAAGATTTTGCAGATGAAGGTTATGAGAATGCTGTAGAATGTATCGATTGGCTTAAATTGTTAAAATCGATTAATGAGAAGAATGAGAAAGATCTACCAAAATCTGCTTATACTTCAAATAAAGAAGTCATTGAATTTGCAGACGATTATTCTACTAAAATATGGAAAGAATTGATAGGGAATTTTCAAAGAATAGAGAACTATCAAATCGGTTGTAATGACGTATCCGATATTGTTTTAAATGCAATAATTAATACTTATAATAAATTTTTTCTAAATGAGCAAAAGGATCATGACGAAAAGATAAAACAAAGAATACTTCTATCTTTAGAGAAAGATTTAATGGCTACTAAAAATAGCGGTTGTGATACAAAAGATTTAGAGGACTGTATAAATTGGTTAATTGAACCAACTCTCAAGAAAAACGAACATGCATACATACACAATCAGGACTGATTTTGGTCTACTGACAATTGAAGCAGATAGCCTTGAAGAAGCCATGAAAATAGCAAGAGAAAAACATAGAACAAGTACTAAATTTTATTTTATAGGGTAATGAAACTAATTAACAGTAAAGTAGAAATAATAGAACAAGAACCTGGAATATCTGGTATATATAAACAGATAGAAATTGCAGGTAGAACAGCATATAAATCTGAGGATAAAATAACAGAAGACTCTGCAAAATCCTTTGTAGATATGCTTATAAAGAATGGTCATGGAGCTGCATTAGAGCATGGTACAGTATACTTACAAATACCACGTAATAAAGTATCAGAACTAATAGATATACATGATTTCAACTTCTATGAATCCCCATATGTCTACTGGAATTATGCAGATGATTATGTATATATCACTACTAACTATAGAGCTCTCTTAGAACATCATTATGAAGACCTATTAGAGTATGTAGTAGAGCCTACAGATAAGCATAAAAAACGTATAACAGTACGATTTACTTGTGATAGAGGTGTATCTCATGAATTTGTACGTCATAGAGTATTCTCATTCCTCCAAGAAAGCACTAGATTCTGCAATTACAGTAAGGATAAATATGGGAATCAATTGACAT
>CACYBN010000023.1 GCA_902772675.1 uncultured Erysipelotrichaceae bacterium | reverse complement strand
GTATTTTTTAGTTTCTTAGGTAAGATTATGAATAATCCAGTAGCATTCTTTATAATATTTATAATAGTAGCTATATTATTCTCAATTGAATTTATTTCATCTTATCTTGTTGAAAAAGATGAGGAAGAGTAAATATAAAAGATAGAGTGGTGATTCTATTTGAAAAAGAAAAAGAAAAAAAGACGTATAAAAATACATCATATAGTATTTTTAATCGTCTTATTAGTTGTTAATTCAACAGCTTGGTTTATATATGTAAATACTGTACAAAATAGCTTAGATGTTCATGTTAAAGCATGGGATGTTAACTTCGAAGCAGGAGAGAATGAAATAAGTGGTATGGTTGATGTTACAGTAGATGATTTATATCCAGGAATGGATGATTATAACTATGAATTAACTGCTCGTAATAGAAGTGAGGTTTCAGCCTCAATTAATTATGAAATCTTAGAAGCCAATATATTTGGTGAAATTATAAAAACAGCAGAGGGAAAAAGAAATAGTAATGAAGAAGTATTAGATACAGATATTAGTAGTGATGAATTTGAAGAAAAACTTGCTAGTGAATATCCTTTTAAAATAACTTTTTCTTTATCTGATAATACAATGTCTGCAGGAACTGGTAAATCAGTATATCATGTTAATGTAGTTTGGCCTTATGAACAAGGTAATGATGAATTAGATACAGAGTGGGGAATAAGATCTGCTAGTTTTAAAAGTTCTAATCCCAATAGTCCCTCTATAACTTTTAAGATCAAAATAAAAATTACTCAAAATGCTAGCTAGCTTTTTGAGTAAAGTTTAAATTAACTTTTACACTGGCAACGCCGTTTGATGCAGCACTTGTATCAGCGGCGTTATTCATTGATTCACCATATCCATCATACCATTCAATGAAAATTCTATAAGTATTGATATTATTTGTATCAGTTAAATTATGACTTGTGGTAATAGAATTATTTGTTCCAGTAAATAGAACAGTATCACCATCGTTTATTTTATATCCAGTTATTTTTAAATCACTGACAGTATTATTATCTCCTGCAGTAATAGTAATAGTCTGATTATATGATACTTCAACTTTAGAAGAGTCTATTACTATATCAAAATATCCAGTACTAGTAGGGGCAATAACTCCTTCTTTTATATTCTGATTGGTATCATAAGTAGGTACTAAAGTATTGTTAAAGTTACTTCCTGATACAACGTCAATATTGTTAACTTTAAATGTCCACTCAGCAATAGTTAACATACCTGTTGCATCAGCAGAAGATACATATTTAGCATACGTTGATTGGATCATTCCTACCAGAAGGCATAATAATCCAAAGGCTATTACTAATCTAAATATTCGATTGTTAATAATTTCAGTCATTGAATATACGCCTCCATTCTCAATTTTATTATAATATAGAAATGTAAAGTAAAATATTAAAAAATGGAAAATAAATGTAAATTTACATAGATATTTTTTTACAGTAAAATCCAATTTTTATTTAAAGTAAAATTGTTGCTTTTTATATAATGGTGGTTTATAATAATTTTGTATAGTAAAATATTGTGTACATGTTGGTGATGATATGGCGAAAGAGGTTGTTGTAAAAGCTGAAAAGATAAAAAATAGAAAGCGAAGATCTAGAGTAGTTAAATTATCATTATTGATTTTATTATTATTACTTACAATTTTATATTTAATTTTAAGAATTATTTATAATGAAGGTAGGTTTACAATTTCTCTTGATTCTAATGATAAGTTAAAAAGTGGACTTGCTATATTCGAGAGTTTAAATAATTCTCAAGGAAAGAGAAAACTAGAAGCATCGCCTATTAAATTTATGGATAATATATCTTATAAGACGATACCTAAAGATGTAGATACTGAAGCTGATGGACCACATAATGGAAAAAATTATATAGCATATAGTTTTTATGCAGAAAATCAGGGTAAAGAAACTATAGATTATTGGTATGAAATAGTAATAGATGATGTTATTAAAAATGTAGATGAAGCTGTTAGAATTAGAGTTTATCGAAATGGTGAGAGTATTACCTATGCTAAGAAAAAATCTAATGCAGATGAACCTGAAGAAGGAACAACTGCTTTTAGAGATGATATAGATAGTAAGGAAAATATAATTATCTTTGAACAAGTACATGATTTTAAGCCTAATGATTTAGATCGATATACAATTGTTATATGGCTTGAGGGAGACGATCCTGATTGTACCAATGCTATTATTGGTGGAGAGCTTAAAATGCATATGAAATTTACTGAAGAACATGTTAGAAATTGATAGGAGTTGGAAAAATGAGTACTAAGAAAAATGATAAGAAGAAGAAAAAACAAAAGAAATTAAGATCGCTAATTTTGCTTTTGCTTTTAACAATTGCTATGTTTTCTGTTTCAACATACGCATGGTTTACTGCAAACCAAATTGTTACAATTCAAGCTCTTGATTTACAAGTAGAAGCAAGTAATGGTCTTCAAATATC
>CACYBN010000022.1 GCA_902772675.1 uncultured Erysipelotrichaceae bacterium | reverse complement strand
TTAATTGAGTGTAAGTTAGAAACTGGTAGAACTCATCAAATAAGAGTTCATATGAAATATATTGGATATCCTATATATAATGATCCTTTGTATGGAAAAGGAAAGAAATGTACTGATTTTGGACAATTTCTACATTCTAAAAGTATTAGATTTAAACATCCGATTACTGGAAAAGAAATTTATATAGAGAGTGAAGTACCAGAAGAATTTAGAGAATATTTAAAAAATCTAGAGTAAATTTAATATTTGATATATAATATATTTGATTGGAGGGATAGTATGGATAGTACACTTGATAAAAAGAATGAAATAACTATGAAATTATTACATTACTTTATAACTGAACAAAATTATAATCCAATTATTCTTCAAGGTGCAGAAGATGAAATATGGCTAGAAAATCTAGAAAATGATTATAAAATTATTCGTATAGTATCTGGACATATTCATAATAATGAACAACTAGAATATGATACATTTAAAACTAGAAGAGTAGTTAAAAAAATAAAAAGAAAAACATTTACTTTTAATATGAGAGTACTAAGTATTTTTACTGATTTAGGAGATAGTGTTAAATTAGATGAATTAAAAGGAATAGACTCTGTATATTTAAAAGAAGCAGAAGATATTAAAAATTATAAATTTGTAAAAGAAAGTTTTCCAGATATAGGAAAGAAACTTAAGTTTTCAGAAGAAGGAGTACGTTTATTTGTTAGAATAACTTCTGATATAAATAGAAAAAATAAAACAGAAGCAGATAAAGCAAATGAAGTATTTAAACCTAAGAAACCTACTATTACTTATGCATTGATAATTATAAATATAATTGTATTTATTCTTTCTTTATTAAATGAGAGTATAGTAGATGATTTTTGTGTATGGAATATAGGTGTTGTTAAATATCATGAGTATTATCGTATTATAACAGGAACATTCCTACATGCAGGATTGATGCATATAGCTTTTAATATGTATGCTTTATATATTCTTGGAAAACAAATGGAAAGTTTTCTAGGTAAATGGAAATTTTTAATTGTATATATAATAAGTGGTATTTTTGGATCATTACTTACTTTAGCAATACATGGAGAAAATTTTGCTGCGGTAGGTGCTAGTGGAGCAATATTTGGTCTATTAGGATCATTATTATGCTTTGGATATCATTATAGAGTTTATTTAGGAACTGTTATTCAAAATCAAATAATACCTTTATTAGTATTTAATTTAGCTATTGGATTAATGATTCCAGGTATAGATATATTTGGTCATATTGGTGGTTTAATTGGTGGTTATTTAGCTACTATGGCTGTTGGAGTTCCTTATAAAGGAAATACTCAAGAAAGAATAAATGGTTTTGTAATAGGAACAATTATTTTAGTATTTTTAATTTATTTAATGACTCAACATGTTTTTTAAATATTGATAAGTAAGTTATAAAATGATAAAATTAAAATAGTAATGAGGTGAAATTATGGGAATCGATGAAAATACTAATATATATAACGTTGAAGAAGTAGAAGATCAATTAGTTAGAACTACTTTGGATGAAGTATATGATGCTTTAGTTGAAAGAGGATATAATCCTATTAATCAATTAATTGGTTATATTATGAGCGGAGATCCAGGATATATTTCTTCACATAGAGATGCTCGTAAAAATATTACTAAATTGGAAAGAAATAAGATTCTAGAAGTTTTACTTAAAGATTATATGAGTGGAAAATAATGAGATATTTAGGCCTTGATTTAGGTAGTAGAACTTTAGGAATGGCACTTTCTGATGCTACTGGTACTATTGCGTCATCACATAAAATAGTTAGACATAACGAAGAATATGATAGACTGGTTAATGATGTTGTAGATGTTGTTTCAGAGTGGAATGTTTCTGCGATAGTTTTAGGTCTTCCAAAGAATATGAACAATTCAATAGGATTTAAAGGAGAACTATCTATAGAGTTTAAAAAGAAACTTGAAGATAGATTAAATATTCCTGTATATTTGGAAGATGAAAGATTAACTACTAAGGAAGCAGAAAATCTTTTGATTAGTAATGATACATCGAGAAAGAAAAGGAAAAAAGTAATTGATAGTATGGCTGCGACTATAATACTACAGTCATATTTAGATAGAAGAAAGGGAGATTAATATGGATAATAATAATACTTTTAAAGTAATAAATGATGAAGGAAAAGAAATAGTTTGTGATATTCTATTTACTTTTGATTCAGAAGAAACAAAAAAAAGTTACATTGTTTATACAGACAATAGTAAGGATGAAGCTGGAAACATTCAAGTTTTTGCATCAATCTATGATCCTAAAATGGAAAATCCTAGATTAGATCCAATTGAAACTGAGCAAGAATGGAAGATAATAGAAACAATTCTTAATACATTACAAGATGAAATTAAGAAGAAAACAGCTGAAGCAAATGAAGGAACTAATGACGAGCAATAGTTTGCTCGTTTATTAATCTTATGAAGATATTAAGAAACGCGATGATGATCATTTTTTTCTGTTTGCTAGTGCTAGTGGTTGTTTTAGGCTGTTTTTATAGATATAGCGTATCAGCAGTAGATAAAAATGATAAAACTTTTGTAGAAATTGAAATACCATCAGGTAGTACTACTACTGGAATAGGTAAAATATTAAAAGAAAATGATTTAGTACATAGTAAAAATATTTTTAGATTATATTGTACTATTTATAAGATAGATAGTTTAAAAGCAGGTACATATAGTTTATCTAAAAGTATGGATTTAAAGACTATTGTAGAAGTCTTAAAAAAGGGAAATAACTATAATCCTGATGAGATCAGTATTACTTTTAAAGAGGGTATTAATATGCGTAAGATAGCTAAAACTATCGCAGATAATACTAATAATACTGAGCAAGATGTCTATGATAAATTAAAAGATTCTAAATATATTGATTCTTTAATTGAAAAGTATTGGTTCTTAGATAGTTCTATTAAGAATAGTTCTATTTATTATCCTTTAGAAGGATATTTATATCCAGATACTTATAGATTTGTTAATAAGGATGTTTCTGTTGAAGATATATTTAAAAAGTTATTAGATGCAGAAGATAAATTCTTGACTAAATATAAGAAAGAGATTAATAATAGTAAATATTCAGTTCATGAATTATTATCACTTGCTTCAGTAGTAGAACTTGAAAGTGTTACTGAAAGTGATAGAGCTGGAGTAGCAGGAGTATTTTATAATAGATTAAATTCTAATATGCAATTAGGAAGCGATGTTACATCATATTATGCTAATAAAGTTGATATGAGTGAAAGAGATTTAACAGTAGCAGAATATAATTATAATAGTCCTTATAATACTAGAATAGCTTCTAATGCTGGTAAGATTCCAGTTGGACCTATAGCTAGTGTATCAGAGACAGCTTTTAAAGCAGTAATTAATCCTACTAAGCATAATTATTATTATTTCGTTAGTGATAAGAATAGAAAGATTTATTTTAGTACTACTTATGCTGAACAAAACAAAAAGATTAAAGAATTAAAAGAAAAAGGATTATGGTACGAATGGTAGACAATCAATATACACTCTTGAGAGAGTTGAAGAAACATGCTAAAGAAGAAAATATACCTATAATGAGTGATAAAGGCATTAATTATTTAACAAATTTTGTAATTAAACATCATATAGAGAATGTTTTAGAAATTGGTACTGCTGTAGGTTTTAGTGCTATTTCTATGGCTCTTGCTAATCCTAAATTAAAGATAGTATCTATTGAAAGAGATGAAGCAAGATATCTTGAAGCAGTTAAAAATATTAAAGAGTTTGGTCTAGAAGATAGAATTACTTTAATATTTAAAGATGCTTTAGAAACTAAAGTTGAAGGAGAATTTGATTTAATATTTATTGATGCTGCTAAAGGTCAAAATATTAATTTCTTTGAAAAATTCTCTAAAAATCTTAGTCAAGAAGGATATATTATTACTGATAATATGAAATTTCATGGTTATGTAGATAAAGATGAAAAAGAAATTAAAAGTAGAAATCTAAGAGGACTAGTTAGAAAGATTAAAGAATATAAAGTATTCTTAGAAGAAAATGAATATTTTAAAACAACTTTTAGTGATATAGGTGATGGCTTAGCTATAACTGAAAGAATTGAAAAGTAGATAATATCTACTTTTTTATTTTATTTATGATAAAATATTATTGATTTGAGGTGATTATATGAAACTTATAGTAATACCTAAAGACTTAAATCATTTAGATAAATATTCTAAAGATGTAGATGGTTTTATTCTAGGAGTAAAAGATCTTTGTATTAATTTTGATAGCGAATATAGTGTATCTGAAATATCTAATATTATAGATAAATATCCTGATAAAGAAATATTTGTGAGTATAAATAAAAATATATTTAATGCAGAATTATCTCTTTTAGAAAATACTTTAAAAGAATTAGATAAATTAAAAATAAGTGGAGTACTATTTTATGATTTATCTGTTGTTTATTTAAAAAATAAGAATAATTTAAATATTGAATTAGTATGGAACCAAAATCATATGGTTACAAATTATAAAACATGTAATTATTATAAATCTTTAAATGTTAATACTGCATTTATAGGAGAAGAAATTACTATTGAAGAGATAAATGAAATAAAAGATAAAACAGATATGAAGATAATGGTATTTGGATATGGATATCCTTTAATGGCTGATAGTAGAAGAAAACTTTTATCTAATTATTTTATTTCTGATAATAAAGAAGTTCCTTCTAATAATATTCGTGTTCATGATAAAGATAATAGTTTTATTATAAGAGAAGATAAACATGGAACAACTTTCTTTAATGAGATAATTTGTAATGGAAGTTGTTTAATTACTGATACTAAAATTGATTATATAGTTTATAGTGATCAATTCATTGATGATGAATTATCATATAAATTAGTTCCACTTATAAATAAAAGTATTAATGATAAGGAATATATTTCTGATATAGATAAATTAATTGGTACTGATACTAATTTCTTCTATAAAAAGACTATATATATGGTGAAGAAAAATGACTAATAGAATTGAATTATTAGCTCCAGCTGGAGATTTAGAAAGATTAAAAGTTAATTTATTATATGGAGCAGATGCTTGTTATATAGGGGGAAAGAAATATAGTTTAAGAGCAAATGCCAATAATTTTAGTATAGAAGAAATAAAAGAAGCATGTGATTTTGCACATAAGTTAAATAAAAAGGTTTATTTAACTTTAAATATAGTATTTCATAATGAAGATATTTCAGGAGTAGAAGATTATATTAAAGAAGTAGTAAAAGCAGGAATAGATGCTTTTATTATAAGTGATCCTTTTATAATTAATTATATAGTTACTAATTATCCAGAAGTAGAGGCTCATTTAAGTACTCAAAATTCTACTACTAATAAAGATACAGTTATGTTTTTTAAAGAACAAGGAGTTAAAAGAGTTGTATTAGCAAGAGAAGTATCTTTGAAAGAAATGAAAGAAATAATAGATGAAACAAAAGTAGATATAGAAGTATTTATTCATGGTGCTATGTGTACTTTCTATAGTGGTAGATGTTGTCTATCTAATTATGTTACTAATAGAGATTCTAATAGAGGTGGATGTGCACAAGTATGTAGATTCGTTTATGATTATTTAGATAATGATCATAAATTTACTATGGCTACTAAGGATTTAAATCTATCTAAAAGTATTAAAGATTTAATTGATGTTGGAGTCAAATCTCTTAAAGTAGAAGGAAGAATGAGATCTATTTATTATACTGCTACTGTAATAGGAGCTTATCGTAAGATAATAGATTATTATTATGATAATAGAAATGAACCAGAGTTTTTACTTGAACAATATAAAGTATTAAATAGAGTTGCTAATAGAGAAACATCTAGTCATTATTTATATAAAAAAGCTGATTATACTGATCAATATTATACTGGAAGACAAGAACTATCTAATCAAGATTTCTTAGGTTTAATAGAGAGTTATGATAAAAATAATAAATTATTAAAATTATATGAGAGAAATTATTTTAAAGTAGGAGATGAAGTAGAAATATTTACTCCTAAAGGAGATTGTTTTAGTTTTAAAGTAGAAAATTTATATAATGAGAAAATGGAAGAGATAGATGTAGCTAGACATCCTGAGGAAACTTTATATATTAAGATAGATTTACCTATAGAAATAGAAGAATATTCTATGATGAGAATTAAAGTATAGGAGATTATATGAATAAAGATATTGAATTATT
>CACYBN010000021.1 GCA_902772675.1 uncultured Erysipelotrichaceae bacterium | reverse complement strand
TTTAAACATGCTTTATATCTATAATCATTATCTCCAAATTTAACTGCGACTACATAACTATCTGGACAATTATGCTTATTATAATCTACTATATCACTTAAATATTTATTGCTTACTAATAGCTCACCAGTTATTACTTTACTATATAATAATTCTGTCGGTTTAGCACTTTTTTTATCACTTATATAAGATTTACAGGCAGCTTCTAAACTGTTTTCTAGTTTTGTATAATATTTAATTCTAAAATCCGCTAAAGTCTTATTAATCGCAGGTATTGCTACTACCATCAATAATCCCAATATTACTATTACTGCTAGTAATTCTACTATTGTAAATCCTTTTCTATTCTTCATAATTTTCACCTACTATAATAGTATAACAAAAAAATGATGTTATGACATCACTTTCTTGACTTGTTTACAATCCTAATATCATATTTAGGTCTATTCTAAATAAAATAATTATTAAACATGCTATTAATAAAAATGGTCCATATGGAATAATTCCATCTTTACTACGGAAATATATTATTAATGATAAAGGTAAAGCTATAAAACTAGATAAGAATATAGTAAATACACTCATCCATGGTCCTAAAGCCAATCCTATAAAGAACATTAGTTTTATATCTCCTCCACCTAAAGATTCTTTCTTAAAGATAAAATTACCTAATAACATAAGTAAATACATTACAACGAAAGCACCTACTCCATATAAAATATATATAAGAGCTTGAACTATACCAAAATAATATATTCTTAATATAAATACTAATAAACTAGCAATTATAGTAATACTATCTGGTATTATTAAGAAATTAGAATCGCTTACTATAACTATTGATAAAAAGGAAACAGTAATAATACCTAAAAAGAATTCAAAACTAAATCCAAATAGATAGAAAACCAATCCCCATAATATACCAGAAGTTAACTCTGTAAAAGTATAAAACCATGATATTTTCTCTTTACAAACACGACATTTTCCACCTTGAATTAAAAAAGAAAAAACCGGTATTAATTCATACCATCTCAATTTATGTTTACATTTGGGACAGAAAGAACCCGGTTTTACTATCGATAATCCTTGTGGAATTCGCCACCCTACAACATTGTAAAAAGATCCAAATAGCATTCCAAAGATTGCTACTACAACTGTGTAAAACAACTTTAATTCCATATAATTCCCCCTAAATTTGTCCGTACATATCGAACATTGGTGTCATGATAGATATCAAGATAAATCCAACAGACACAGCTAGTAATAGAATTACCATTGGCTCTAACAATGATTTAAGAGCAGATACTGCATTGTGGTGTAACATGTCATAGTGCTCTGCAACTTTTTCCATCATCAAAGCTAATTGACCAGTAGATTCACCTGTTACAATCATTTCATAAGCAACTACTGGGAAAGCCCACTCACCTTTAAATGTTTCACTAAGTTTAGATCCTTTAGATAAACCAATTAAAGTACGAGATAGAATTTCTTTATATATTTCATTATTTGTTAAGTTCATTAATATTTCCATACTATCAGTAATAAATACACCATGGTTTAACAATGATGAGAAAGTTCTTGTTATAGTAGCAACTTCTCCATTTATAACAACCTTACCAAAAACTGGGGATTTCATAAGTAATACTTGCATAGAGCGTCTAAATTCTCTTATATTTTTATAAGACCATCTAAATGTAAATACTATAGTAAATACTCCAATAATTAAAGCCCACCAATAAGAAGTAAAGAAATGACTCGTATCTAATACAAATTGTGTTATCGCAGGAAGTTCTGCACCATTTTGCTCAAACATACCTACGAATTGAGGAACTATTTTAACTACCATGAATATTAATACGGCAATTACTACTATTAAGATAACTACTGGATAGATAAGAGCTGAAATCATTTCTTTCTTTGTAGTTTCAGTCTTAGTAAAGTAATCAGCCATTTCATCAAGTGTACCTGCTAAGTCTCCAGTCATTTCAGAAGTCTTAACCATGTTTATTAAAATACTAGGGAAAGCTTCTCCTTGACGTTCAAGAGCAACTGAGAAAGGTTCTCCTAAAACTAATTGATATATAACTTTATCATAAGTTCTTTTTAAATGTTCTTTTGATGTTTGTTTTGATAAGATTCTCATTGAATCTATTAAAGGGATACCAGCTTTAATATATGTAGATAATTGAATCAAAGCGAAAGATAAATCTCCAGTACTAATCTTACCAGAACCGAAGCTGATATCTATATCACCTTTACCACGCTCTGTTATTTCAAGTATTTCATATCCTTCATTAGATAAGAATACTCTACAGTCTTGTTCATCTCTACCATCGAAGATACCTTTAACTATTTGACCAGCATCATTTTTACAAACGTATCTATATGATTTAAGTTTTTGTTTAGGATCATAATCTTCTTTTACTTCTTTTTCATTTTTAAACTCACTACTTTGAGCTTTAACTTTTTCTAGTTCTTGTTTTAAATCTTCACCATATAATTTAGTTGGATCTATATCGACATCACTGGGTTTAATTAAATTTTTTAAATAAGAAACTCCTTGACCCGCTCTTTTAAAATATAAGCCTGGATACTTTAATACTTTGCTAGCATTCATATGTATCTTCTCCCCTACTATTATTCTACATTAAATTATATCATACTAAAAATAAATATAAAATAAAAAAATAAAAAAAGTAGATAAATAATCTACTTTTATATTTATCCTTTTAAAAGGACTTCCATAATAGCTGAAATCATTTGTTTCTTACGAGA
>CACYBN010000020.1 GCA_902772675.1 uncultured Erysipelotrichaceae bacterium | reverse complement strand
ATATAGTTATCTGCTACTACATATCCATTTTGTACTAGTGTAGAAACTGTAATTGTTTTTGATGTTTCTACATTTGTCTCTTCAGCATATTTAATTGCTTGTGCTTTTAAATAATTTATCTTTGTATTATATTCATTTTTTCTTGTATTATTTGTTATTGTATAATACACCGGTGTTCCTATACCGACTAATATTGCTAGTATTACTATTACTGCTAATAATTCTGTTAATGTAAATCCTTTACTCTTCATATTCAACCTCTATTCTATATTAGATTTTATCAAATATTTGTTTAAATTACAATAAATAAAAAAGCAATTATAGGTATTCTATAATTGCTACATTCTTTTTAATTTTATCAATTAAATCTGCAATATCATATTTATTGAATATTGCTTGGAAATTTGATGGATCCATAAGAAATACTGGATAGTATGTTTTAAATACTTCTTTATAATTTTCAATACCTAAATCTTTTAAATAATCTAAATTTGCTTTTACTACATTAGCATTATTTTCAAGATCTACTCTTAGTTCATCAGATATAATATTTGTAATATCTTCTTCAATAAAATTCATAGTATTCACACTCCTATTTAATATTTAATGTTTTAGCAACATTATCCATATCTTCTTTAGATAGTCTACTATCATATAGTAGTGCAGTTAATAATATCTTATCATTAGAAATATTATTAAATATTGCTAATAAGTAGTTTATAATTCTATTAACTTTATTTTTAGAGAAACTATATTTACCAACTACGTATGAATTATCTGTTTCTTTATATTTATTCTTCATAGATTTTAATACATTTTTATGTTCTTCCATGAATGAATTAGAAATCATTTCGAAGTTTTCTTCTAGTTTATCTAATTCTTCAAATAATTCATCTTCTTGAATTAATTCTTTAACATAGTTATTAGTTTCATCTTTATCTAAAACTTCATTTAATTCTATTTTCTTTTCTAAAACTTTATCTAACACTTCTTGTTTAAGTACAAATGCTTGATATACAACTTTGTTATGAGATACAGTCTTATATGGAATTTCACTCTTCTTTAGGAATAATATTCTATCAACTAATTCTTTAACATTTGTTGCTAAACATTCAGGATAATATTTAATTAAATCTTCTTCACCAGTATTAATTATCATATCCATTTTATTAGCTAGTTCAACCGAATTGATAGCTAATAAACTTAATGCTACTTTTCCATCATTTTTCTTAACAGATACTTTATAATCAATTAACATTTGTAGAGATTTTTTAAAGTCTACTGGGTTAATTGCAAGTATTGCAGCAAATTTAGCAATATCTTGATTTTCTAGAGTTATATTATTTTCTTTTAGTACAATATAATTTCTAAAGAATGATTGTAATCCTTTTAAGAATACTGATAATGGAATTAGTGTTGGATCTATACCAGTTTGTTTAGATACTTGTACTAATTTATCTAAATCATCATATGTATATGATACTAAAATTGATGGAGATAATTTAATATCTTCTTCAGTTTTATTTAATGTATTAATAATAAAGTCATATTTATCTTTTAGATTACTATCTGAAATAATTGATGGATAAGAATAAATAAATTCTTTATTAATATCTTTATCACTTAATAGTGTTAAGTTTTCTTTTACTACTTCAGTATTATCTAATTCTTCATCATTAAATCTTGTTTGATCAAATCCTAAAGCTTCGATTGTAGATCTAATGTCAGATGTATCTTGAGATGATACTACATCTACTGGATCTAATTTAACTTCGTCTTCAACACTGTCTAAAACAATTTCTTCACCTTCAGGTTCTAGTGCTATTTCTTCTTCAGGTGTTTCTTCTAAAGAAACGCTTTCTTCAGGTGTTTCATCTAGTGTTACATTTTCTTCTTCAACTACTTCTTTTTTAGCAGCAGCTCTTTCAAAGTAAGGAATTAAATCATCTTCAGGGAATAGAATAACTTTAGCAGCAGCTACTGCTTCTTTTTCTGTAAATCCTACATGAGTTAAAGTTTCTACTACTTCTTCTCTAGTCTTGTTAATATCTCCTGATTTAGATAAGTCAATTAGTTCAATTAAGTTTTCTTGATATCTCTTAGCATCAGAAATATCAACATCTAGTTTAGCTAATTCATCTTCAGATTCTTTAATTACTTTAGATCTATTATCACTTTCATCAGTTAGTTCTTTAATTTTATTTTCAAGATT
>CACYBN010000019.1 GCA_902772675.1 uncultured Erysipelotrichaceae bacterium | reverse complement strand
GAAGCTGCTAGAAAAGCAAGAGATGATGCAAGAAAAGGTAAGACTAAAAAACAAGAGAGAAATCTTTCTGGTAAACTTGCACCAGCTCAATCACGTAATAAAAATAAAAATGAATTGTTTTTAGTAGAGGGAGATTCAGCAGGTGGTTCTGCTAAACAAGGAAGAGATAGAAAATTCCAAGCAATACTTCCACTTCGTGGTAAAGTACTTAATGCTGAAAAAACATCTATTGATGATATGTTAAAAAATGAAGAAATAAATACAATGATTTATACAATTGGTGCTGATTATGGTTCTAATTTTGAATTAGATGATTGTGAATATGATAAAGTTATTATCATGACCGATGCTGATGATGATGGAGCTCATATTCAATGTTTACTTCTTACTTTCTTTTATCGTTATATGAAACCACTTATTGAAGCTGGTAAAGTATATATAGCTTTACCACCATTATTTAAGATTCAATCTGGTAAAAATATAGATTATGCTTATAGTATTGAAGAGATGAAAGAAAAGACTAAAAATAAACAACATGTAGATGTCCAAAGATATAAAGGATTAGGTGAAATGAATGCTGATCAACTTGCTGAAACAACTATGAATCCAGGGACAAGAACTTTAATTAGAGTAACAATAGAAGATGCTGCTCTAGTAGAAAGAAGAGTTAGTGTTTTAATGGGTGATGCAGTTGAACCTAGAAAAGATTGGATAGAAAAGAATGTAGTTTTCTCTTTAGAAGACGATTATAAAATTAGTTAGGGAGGTGGATTATGGAAAATGTACTAGATAAAATAGAAGAATATTCTCTTGAAGAGATTATGGGGGAAAGATTTGGTAGATATGCTAAATACATTATCCAAGATAGAGCTATTCCTGACGTTAGAGATGGTTTAAAACCAGTTCAAAGAAGAATTTTATATGGTATGTATAAAGACAAAAATACATATGATAAACCATATAGGAAATCTGCTAAATCTGTAGGAATCATTATGGGTAATTATCATCCACATGGTGATTCTTCAATATATGATGCTATGGTTCGTATGAGTCAATGGTGGAAGCAAAATACTCCTTATATAGATATGCATGGTAATAATGGATCTATGGATGGAGATTCAGCAGCAGCAATGCGTTATACTGAAGCAAGACTTTCTAAAATATCTAATGAATTATTAAAAGATTTAGAAAGAGATACTGTAGAAATGGCTCCTACTTTTGACGATTCTGATTTAGAACCTACTGTACTTCCTGCTAAGTTTCCTAACTTATTAGTAAATGGAACTATGGGTATTAGTGCTGGATATGCTACTAATATACCTACACATAATTTGGGTGAAGTAATAGATGCTACTATTAAGAGAATTGATTCTCCTAATTGTAGATTAGATACTATTATGGATATTATAAAAGGGCCTGATTTTCCAACAGGTGGTATAGTCGAAGGAATAGATGAGATTAGAAAAGCTTATGAGACTGGTAAAGGTAAAATAGTTATTAAGTCTCGTACTGAATGGGAAGATTCGAAAGGAAAACTTACTTTAGTTGTTTCTGAAATTCCATATGAAGTTAATAAAGCTCAATTAGTTCGTAAAATAGATGAAATTAGAATAGAAAAGAAAATAGATGGTATTGTAGAAGTAAGAGATGAATCTGATAAAGATGGTTTAAGAATAGCTATTGATTGTAGAAAAGATGCTAATCGTGAATTGATTCTTAATTATTTACTTAAGAATACTGATCTTCAAATAAATTATAGTTTTAATATGGTCGCTATAGTAAATCGTTGTCCTAAATTATTAGGAATAATAGAAATAATAGATGATTATGTTGAGCATCTTAAAGAAGTTATTACTAGAAGAACTAATTTTGATTTAGCAACAGCTCGTAAAAGATATCATATAGTAGAAGGTTTAATTAAATGTTTATCTATTCTAGATGAAGTAATTGCAGTAATACGTGCTAGTAAAAATAGAAGTGATGCTAAAGAGAACATTATAAAAGAATTTGATTTTTCTCCTGAACAAGCAGAAGCTATTATTACTTTACAATTATATAAATTGACTAATACTGATGTTACAGCTTTAGAAGAAGAAATGAAAAATCTAGAAAAGATGATTGCATGGCTTGAATCTATTTTAAATGATGAGAATGTTTTAAAAGGTGTAATGAAAGAAGAATTACGTCGTATTAAGAAAGAATATGCAACTCCTAGAAAAACAGATATTAAAGAAGAAATAACTGCTATTAAAATAGATAATATTAGTATGATTCCTAAAGAAGATGTAATAGTATCTGTATCTAAAGATGGATATTTAAAACGTTGTTCTACTAGAAGTTATCAAGCAAGTAATGAAGCTAATATGAAAGAAGGAGATTATCTATTAGGTTTATATGAACTTAATACCTTAGATAATTTATTAATATTTACTGATTTAGGTAATTATTATTTAGTTCCTATTCATGAAATTCCAACATGTGCTTGGAAAGAATTAGGTAAACATATAAGTAATATTTCTAATTTAACTAGTGGAGAAGAAGTAATAGATTGTATTCCAGTAAAAGACTTTGATGAAAAAGGTAATCTTATTTTAAGTACTAAGAATGGTATGATTAAGAGAGTTTCTTTATCTGAATTTAAGACTAATAGAACTTTAAAATCTATTATTTGTATGAAACTTAAAGATAAAGATAGATTGGTTTCTGTATTAGTAGATGGTTCTAATAATATTTTTGTTGGTACTAATAAAGGATATGGATTATGGTATGACGTAAGTGAAATACCAGTAGTAGGACTTAAAGCTAGTGGTGTTAAATCTATTAACCTAAAAGATGATTTTGTAGTAGGTGTTTCTACTTTTGATGATGATTCTGATTATTTAGTAGTTATTACTAATAAAGGAACTGCTAAGAGGGTTAAAATAACTGAATTTGATAAGATAACTCGTGCTAAGAGAGGATTATTAATGTTAAAAGAAAATAAATCTAATCCTCATAGAATAATAAGAACTTTTGTAACTTCAAAAGACTTTATAGGAATAAAAGGAAATGAGATGAATTTACTTAAGTCTACAGAAATACCTATAATGGATAGATATTCTGGTGGTTCTCAAGTAGTAAAAGGTCCGGTAATAGATTCTTATATTGAAAAGAGTTTAATCAAGAGAGATGATTTAGTTTTAAATGATAATACTCCGACTGAATCTAAGATAGAATCAAAGAAAGTATCATTAAAAGAAGTAGATGAAAGATTAATGACTATAGATGATTTTATAGATATTGATATATAAAAAAAGCAGGATTTAT
>CACYBN010000018.1 GCA_902772675.1 uncultured Erysipelotrichaceae bacterium | reverse complement strand
TCGACTGTGGGTACACCTGTTAGAAACATATACTATTCACTCCCTTTCCTTATTTTAATCAAATAAACAATCTATTTGTTGAATTTGTTCTGAAACTTTACCATCATTTGCACTTATAATAAAGTTAATTAATAAATGTACTATTAGTGGTAAGAAGAATATAGCAACAGCAACAATAAATCTTCTTATAATCTTTGATCTTTGTTTTGGTAAATCATCATCCAACTTACCAGCCATAACAATTTTTCCAAGATCTAACGCACATAATATAATTAGTAATGTTGGTGCTAACAATTGTATAATATTAATTATTCTTTTTAAAACTAGAGATGTTTGAGGCATTATTGAAGTACACAAGTCATTCCTGTTATCTCCACCACCAGATTCGTCAGTTAAAGTTCTAGTATATTTTGTTCCTGAACCCAATTGGTATCTAACAGCATCATAAGAAACTACATAACCAGAAGAACTTTGAGTATACTTTGGTGATGGATCATTTACATAAATAGTTTCATCTAAAGATGATCCTTGATCGATCAAAGTAGTTGCATCTGGTCCCTCTAAAACTAAGGCATTATTATATTTATGAATAGTTAAGTATCTTGTATTTCCACCTTTTAAATCAGGTTCAGATTTATAATAATATTCTTCTGGTGTTCCAGCTCCTGATGCAATATCAATTTTTTCTGAAACAAGATCAGTACTTTTCATAGTATTGTTTAGTTGCCATGCATCCTCTGCTCCTACAGCAAAAAACCATGTCCAAAAGTTTGTACTATCCAAAATATCAGCTACTTCAAATGAAGTATTAGCTGAATCACTAAACTTATAATAAGTTGTTTCATATTCATAATTTTCACCAGCAACTCTTTGCTTAGTTGTTAAAACGCCAAAAAACATTTTTGAATGACACATATGAGTGCTCGTATCGATTGGTTCATTATTATTAGCAAAAGCAATACTTCCATATGTACCTTGACTTGTTCTTGATGAACCACTTACAGAAGAACTTTCTCTATTAGTAACATATTCACCATCAGACTTACTATACTCATAAGAAAAAGCACTTCCATCTGAATAAGTACATGTAATTGTAGTCTTTTTCCAATTCAAATCTGTAATAGTACTAGATCCGTATACTACAAAATTACTACTAAAAAATAAACCGATTAATAAAAATACAAATAAAAATGATTTCATTTTGGCCTTCATTGAATTCACCCCTCCACTCTATTTTATTATAAATTAGTTTAAAACATTTTACAACTAAAAAATAGGAAAGAATTCCTATTTTTCATATTCACAAGAACTGCATTTTACAGTCCCATTTTTATTCACTAATAGACTCTTACAAGCAGGACATAATTCACCTGTTGGTAAATCCCATGTTGCTACCTTACATTTAGGATAATTTGAACATCCATAGAATATTGTTCCCTTTTTAGTAGTTCTTTCTATAATAGTTCCACCACATTTAGGACATTTACAAATATCTTTAGTTTCTTTAGCTTCTTTTTTTATATATTTACAAGTTGGATAATTTGAACAAGCTACAAATTCTCCATATTTTCCACTTCTTATTACTAAAGGACTTCCACATTCTGGACAACTTTCTCCAGTTTCTTCAGGTCCTTTCTTTTCCATCTCAGAAAATGCTTTCTTTAATAATGGATCAAACTTATCATAAAAGTTTCTTAATACTTCTAATTCATTTTCTTTTTCATCAGCAATTTCATCTAACTCTTTTTCCATTTTAGCTGTATATTCAACATTTATAATACTAGAGAAAAATTCTTGTAATTTATCAGTTGTTTCTATACCTAGATCTGTAGGTTTAAACTTTTTATCTTCTAAAATTACATATTCTCTTTCTTTAATTGTATCAATTATAGTTGCATATGTAGATGGTCTACCTATACCTAATTCTTCCATTTCTTTAATTAATTTAGCTTCAGTATATCTTGCTGGTGGTTGTGTAAAATGTTGTTCCTTTTCAATGCTTTCAGATATAAAAGTACTATCTTTTGCCATATCTGGTAATATTTTATCTTCACTAGATTCATAATCTTTATATACTTTTAAATATCCATCAAATACTAATATTTGACCTGTAGCTTTAAATTGATAATTATTATTATCAAGTACTACTGTAGTAGCATTTACTTTTGCATCAGCCATTAAAGAAGCTAAAGCTCTATAATAGATCATTGAATACAACTTATATTCATCTGCTGATAAATATTCTTTAATTGACTCTGGAGTTCTATTAATACTTGTAGGTCTTATAGCTTCATGAGCATCTTGAACATTTTCTTTTTTCTTAGTTGTTTTTACATAACCAACATATTCTTTACCATATTTTTCATTAATGAATGCATAACCTGCTTTAATAAAATCATCACTTAATCTAATTGAGTCAGTTCTCATGTATGTAATTAATCCGACTGTTTCATTAGCTAAATCTATTCCTTCATATAGTTTTTGGGCAATAGACATAGTCTTTTTTGATGTAAAGTTTAATTTATTTACAGCATCTTGTTGTAAAGTACTTGTAATAAATGGAGCTTTTGCCTTTTTATTTTTTAATTTAGTCTCAATACTATCAACAGTAAAACTATTAGATAATTTACTTAAGATATCATCTGCTTCTTGTTCAGTGTGTACTTCTATATCTTTATGATCATATTGGAATAATTTAGCTTCAAACTCTTTAAAAATTGCAGTAATAGTCCAATATTCTACAGGTACAAAAGCTTCTATTTCTCTTTCACGATCAACAACTAGTTTAAGTGCTACTGATTGAACTCTACCAGCACTCTTTCCACCAGTTTTAGAACGCATAAGTTTACTTAATCTAAAACCAATAATTCTATCTAATATTCTTCTTGCTTCTTGAGAATGAACTAAATCATAATCTATCTTTCTAGGACTTTTAAAAGCTTCGATAACTTTATCATGGGTAATTTCATGGAATAATACTCTTTCATAGTCATCTTCTTTTATACCCAATTCATCTTTTAAGTGCCATGATATAGCTTCTCCTTCACGGTCTGGGTCGGTTGCTAAAAAAATTTTTTCATGACTCTTAACTTCTTTTTTTAAATCACTAATAACTTTACTCTTTCCAGGTATTGTTACATAATTAGGTTTAAAATCATTTTCTATATCTACACCTAATCCATATTTACCAGTTGTTGCTAAATCTCTAATATGACCTTTAGATGATACAACTCTATAATCTTTTCCTAAATATTTCTCTATAGTTCTACTCTTACTTGGAGACTCCACTATTACTAAGTTTTTTGCCATAAACACACCTCTTTTATATTTATAGAGAATTTTTATTTTTTTGTCAACTTACAAAATAAAAAGAAATTAATCTTTCTAATTATTATATTTACTAATTAGATCCATAAATTCCTTTTTTAATTCTTCTAATCTTTCTTCAGTTTTTGCTTCAAATCTCGATGTTATATTAGGACCTGTATTACTATATCTAACTAAAGCCCAACCATCACTAAAGTTTACTCTAACTCCATCAATAGTATTACATTCATATCCTTTTTCTTTACAATAATTAATTATTTTATCTACTACTTCTACTTTCTTTTCATCAGTAGATGCTACTTTTAATTCTTCAGTAGAATAATACTTATTTATTCCATCTAGTAATTCACTAACTGTTTTATTAGATTTACTAAGTATTTCTAATAATCTTAAACCAGCATACAATCCTGAATCAAATCCAGGCCATCTATCTCTAAAATAAACATGTCCTGATAATTCTCCACCAAATGGTAAATTATCATCTCTTACTTTAGCTTTTGTATATGAATTACCAGTTCTATAACAGATACCTTCTGCTCCCAATCTTTCTATTTCATCAGATAAGGATTTAGAACATTTTACATCATATAAGAATTTCTTATTATCAACTTTATTTATAATATCTCTAATTATTATAATCATATATTTATCAGTAGGAATATAATTACCTTTTTCATCAATTACACCTACTCTATCACCATCACCATCAAATGCTATACCTAAATCAGCATTAGTTTCTAATACTCTTTCTTTAAGCATAGTTAAATTATCTTCTACACATGGATCTGGATGGTGATTAGGGAATGTTGGATCACTTTCTCCACAAATTATTTCATAATTAATTGGGAAGTTATCATATAAATCTTTAACTATACAAGTAGTAGTTCCATTACCAGGATCTAATACTACTTTTATTTTTCTATCACCAAAGTTAAAGTTTTCTTTATATAATTTAATATAATCATTTCTTATATCATATTCACTAAGTGTTCCTAGATAATCACTATCAAATTCTTGTTCCATTGTAAATCTATAGAACTCTTGAATTTCTTCTCCCTTACAGTTTCCATTTTTATCAACAGAAAACTTAAAACCATTATCATCTTTTGGATTATGACTAGCAGTAACCATTACACCTGCAGGTATATTTAATTTAATTTGAGCGTAATAAAACATTGGAGTAGTTACTAAACCTAAATATACTACATCCATACCACTATCAATAATTCCAGTTACTAAAGCTTTAACAAGTTCAGGTGAAGAATATCTATTATCATGACCAACTACACATCTTACTTGTTTAAATCTTTTAATATAAGTACCATAACTTCTTCCAATTGTATATGCAACATCTTCATTTAAATCAACTGGATAGACTCCTCTTATATCATAACCTCTAAATATATTTTTATTAATCTCTCTTGTTAGTTTCATTAGCCCTCCTTCTTGTTAGTTGTACATATATAACCACTAGATTCGTAATCATTATATTGAGCACTATAAACTTTAAAATGAGCTTGTAATTCTTCAGTTTTACTCAAACTAGCATTTTTAGCATAATCTATAACTACAGTATATGTATCGCTTCCAGGTACATGTTCAGTTTCTAATCCATCTAAATTAAGAGAAGAAAAAGACTCATATTCAGGAATTCTAACATTATCAAAAGTATATGGTTCTTTTACAGAAGTAATTTTATAAATAATTTGTCCACTTACTACATTACCATTTTTATAAGAATTATCTATTGATACAGTATATTTAAAATTCTCTTCTTCCATATCTTTATTACATAATAATTGAGAAGTTGTATCTTTTTTCTTTTCCGCTCCAGAAGAAGAATTACCTTTTATTTTTTCAGAAAAAGATAAACTATCATCATATGTTGGATCAATTGCTCTTAAAGCATATGGAACCATTCCTATAATTAAACATAATATAAATAGTCCCCAACATACATAATCCTTAGTAGTTAATGGATCCTGTTTTTGTTTTTCTTTTAATTCTTTTTTCCATTCTGGAATTTCTTTTTTTGCAAAAAGAGATTTCTTCTCAGTAGGTTTCTTTTCTACTTTTTCTTTTTTTACTTTAGGTTCTTTAGCTTTCATTAACAACACCCTCTTCTATCATAATAATATTATAATTTAAATATAAAAAAAAGTCTATAATTAGACTTTTTACAAGTTATAATTCTTCTTTACAAGTAAAGAATTTTATTTTTGACATGTATAAGAACGGTGTATCACATATAGCAATAACTACTTCGATTAATGTAGTACTTAGAGCTATTATCATAATATCTTTAAAAGAATATAGTCCTACAAAAGCAAAAAACACAAAGAAGAAATTCTCTATAGAATTACATAATATAGTAGATATATTATTTCTTAACCATAATTTTTTATCTTTAAACTTCTCTTTAAATTTACTATAAATATATACATCAGCCATGTTAGCAATGAAAAACATAGTAATTGAACTAATACTAACTCTTGGAACTAATCCAAATAATACTTTCATAGATTCATTAGCCATATCAATGTTATTTGGTTTAAATAATAACATAAATTGAGTAAATATAATAAATATTATTACAGCCCAAAGGCCTGCATAAACTCCTTTTTTTGCATCCTCTTTAGAATATAATTCATTAAGTATATCAGTTGCTAAAAAGTTAGAAGCAAACATAACATTACCTAAAGTACCACTAAGTCCAAAGATATTAATACTTTTTACTACTTGGATTTCAGCAGTTACTGTAGCTATTGCAATCCAAATAAATAAACCATTCTTTCCAAAGAACTTTTTAGTTAATAGTAATAAACTAAAAACTACAACAATTTCAACAAATAATAATAATTCATTCATAAAAAAAACTCCTTTTTTTAGTGTTGGGGTTGGCTAAACAACATATTGATTATAACACAATAAAAAAAAGAAGGAAACTATTTATTTCCTTCCTTTAAAATATCTATAACTTTTCTAATTTCCATATCGTATTGAACCATTTCGATTCCACCGAAATTCTTTAAGAATTCGTCTTTTTCCATACCATATTTCTTAGCAAGTTCTTCAGCTTCTTTATTAGCATCTTCTTCAGTAATCTCAACTTTTTCCATAGTTGAAATTTCTTCAAGCATTAAACGATATTTAACATTTTTAGCAGATTCTTTTCCAATTTGTTCTCTTAAATCTTTTTCTGAAGTTTTAGTTAATTGATAATATAAGTCAAGTGAGATACCTTGCATCTTTAATTGTTCTTCATATCTACCAACTAATCTATCTGTTTCTTCTTCAATCATTTCTTCAGGAATATCTACTTCAGTATGTTCTGCTACTGCTTCTAATAAAGCATCTACATAATTGTTTTCAGCTTCAGTTTCTTTTTGAGCTTCAATATTTAATTTAATTTCATTTTCAAGAGATTCTTTACTATTGATTCCTTCCATTCCTAAATCTTCGAATAGTTCATCATCAAATTCTCTTTCAACTTTTTCTTTAATTTCATGTAATTTAACTTTAAAAGTAACTTCTTTTCCTTTTAATTCTTCAGCTGGATATTCTTCTGGGAAAGTAACATTAATATCTTTTTCTTCATGTGCTTTCATTCCAATTAATTGATCTTCAAATCCTGGAATAAATGTATTACTTCCTATTTCTAATTCATAATTTTCAGCTTTTCCACCATCAAAAGCTACTCCATCTTTAAATCCTTCAAAATCGATAACAGCAATATTACCTTTTTCTACTTTACCTTTTTCTTTTACACGAATTTCTCCGTATTGTTCAAGAATTTTAGCAACTTCAGCATCTACTTCTTCTTTAGTTACTTTAACAGTTTCTTTTTTAACTTTTAATCCTTTATATTTTTTTACTTTTACTTCTGGCTTAGTAATAAAAATAAATTTGAATTCAACACCTTCATCATTGATATCAGTAATATCTAATTTTGGTTGAACTACTGGAATTAACTTAGAATCATCTAAAGCTCTGATATATGCAATTTGCATAACACTATCAATAGCAGATTGATATAAACTTTCTTTACCAAAATTCTTTTCATAAATATCGCGAGGTACTTTACCTTTTCTAAATCCACTTACAGATACATCTTTTCTCTTAGCTTCAAAAGCAGCATCCATAGCTTCCTTCCATTCAGTACCATCTATTCTTACTGTTACTTCATGTCTATTAACATTTTTTACTTCTTTTGTTTCTTTCTTTGTTTCTTCTTTCTTTGTTTCTTCTTTCTTTGCCATGTTATCCCTCCAACAAGTTATATTATATAGTATTTTTTTATATTTAACAAGGAAATTTAATTTAAGACTTTTACCTTATCTACTACTATTTGATACTTATCTAATCTTCTTTCAACTTTACCTCTAACAAGAATAATATTTCCTCTTTTTAATTTATTATCTTCATATATTTTTGGAAATAAAGTTAAATCTACATTAGAAGTTTCATCACTTACATTAACAAAAGCCATCTTATCTCCCTTTTTAGTAGTAACATCTTTTATCCTATCTACTAAAGCTATTAAATCTATAGTTTTATCAAAGTAATTTTCTATATCTATTAAATTAATTACTTTATATTTAGATTTATAACTAGTAGTAGGATATTCACTTAAATAAAATCCAAATAATTCTTTTTCTCTTTCCATTAATACTTCTTTTGGATACTCATCCTTTATTTCTATTTCAGGTTTTAGTATTAATGATTCATATAAATCATGAGATAGATTAGCATAATTAATTAGATTATCTAAATTCTCATTAAGAGTTCTCTTATTGTATCCAAATTCATCAAAACAACCTGCATCAATCATAGATTCCAATATCTTTTTATTAACATTTTTAGATACTATTTTACTAATACAATCATAAATATCTTTATATTCTACTCTATTATTAACTATTTCATTACTTATTACTGTACCAACATTTTTTATATTAGATAAAGGAAATCTAATACCTTCTTTTTCTACTGTATAATAATTAGTACTTTTACTAATACTAGGAAGTAAGATTCTTATATTTAATTTTCTTGCCTCATCTAAATATTGCTTAGTTTTTACTTCACTACCAATTACTGAACTCATTAAATTACTGAAGAAATATTTAGGATATTTAGCTTTTAAATATGCCATACGATATGCAATTATTGAATAAGCTACTGAATGAGATTTATTAAATCCATAATTAGCAAAATTTAATATCAAGTCATATACTTCTTTAGCTAATTTTTCACTATATCCATTTTTTATACATCCCTCAATAAATCTTTGTTCTTCAGAAACTAATATATCTTTCTTCTTTTTAGACATTGCTCTTCTTAAAATATCTGCTTCTCCAAAACTAAAACCAGCAAGAGTAGATGCTATCTGCATAATTTGTTCTTGATAAATAATAATTCCATAAGTACTAGATAAAATTGGTTCTAAACTTTTATCTAAATATTCTATCTTTTCTTCCTTATGTTTTCTTCTTATATAAGTATCAATATTAACTGCAGGTCCCGGTCTAAATAGTGCTATAGCTGCAATAATATCATCCAAATTATTAGGTTTTAATTTTCTTAGAAAGTTTCTCATTCCATCAGATTCAAATTGAAATACTCCTAAAGTATCAGCTGTTTTAAATAAATTAATAGCATCTAGATCATCAAATGGAATATTAGAAAAATTTAATTCAATATTTTCATGTTTCTCTATATCATCAATAATATTCATTATAGTAGTTAAATTCTTAAGACCTAAAAAATCCATTTTAAGAAGTCCTAATTCTTCTAGATATTCCATAGTAAATCCTGATAAATAAATATCATTATTTTTAACTAATGGAATAACAGTATCTAGATCAACTTTACTCATAACTATTCCAGCAGCATGCATAGATGTATGTCTAGGAAATCCTTCAATCTTAGTACATATTTTATATAATAATTTTAATTTAGAATCACTATCTATCATACTCTTAAACTCTTTATCATTATGATAGAAATAATCTAATTTATTCTTAGTTATATTAGGAATTCTTTTACATAAATAATCTATATCTTTAGAATCTGCATTAAGTATTCTACCTACATCTCTAATAACTAATCTAGCACTTAAAGTACCAAAAGTAACTATTCCTACTACTCTCTTATCTCCATATTTTTCTTTAACATAATCTATTACTTGATCTCTATAAACATCAGGAAAATCAGTATCGATATCAGGCATTGTTACTCTTTCTGGATTTAAAAATCTTTCAAATAATAAATCATAATGAATAGGATCAATATCTGTTATACCTAAAGAATAAGCTACTAATGAACCACCAGCACTTCCTCTACCCGGACCTACTAAAATTTTATTCTTTTTAGCATATTTTATAAAATCATAAACTACTAAAAAATAATTAGAAAATCCCATATTTTTAATAACAGATAATTCATATAATAATCTTTCTTTATATTCTTTTGGAATATTATTATCCAATCTTTTAGATAATCCTTTAATACTTAATTGCTCTAAGTATTTATAACTATCCCCATTTTCAACTTCATATATAGGTAGTAAATTACCATTATCTTTGAATTCAAAATTACAACTATCAGAAATAATTTTAGTATTATTAAGTCCTAAATTATCAGAATAATATATTACTTCATTATTATTAATATAATAGTTATTATCTTCTTCATAATCTATTTCATCACTAATAGTTTTTCCATCTCTAATCATATATAAATATTTAAGAAAACTTTCTTCATCTTTATCTATATATAATATCTTATTAATAAAAACTATATCTTTAGTAATATCTTTTCCTAATTTCTCTTCAGATTTATTTTTATATCCTAAATATGTATCTTTATAAATATTTTTAATTTCATTAAATATATCTTTAGAATTAAAAGGAACTATACATATAACATCATCTGTTTTATTTAAATCATTTATAGTTATAGAGTGATCATATTTTAAAGTAGATATCTTTATTAATTCTTGATATCCAGAATAATTTTTAGCATATAACAATATATTATAATTATCTATTTTTACATCTAATCCAATAATAGGTTTTATACCATTATTAATACATGCTTTATAAAATACCATAGTAGATGTCATATCATCATCGCATATAGCAATACTAGATAAATTATTATCTTTACATAAACTAATTATTTTATCGATAGTAATTAAACTAGATAATAAAGTATAATTAGTCTTTACATATAAAGGTATATACATATAATCACTCCTCTATAAGTATTATAACATTTTATAAAACAAATAGGAAAAATCCTCTATAAAAATAAAAAAAGGAATTAAACATTTAATTCCTTTTCTTATTAATTTACTCTTTTTTACCGATAAATTTGATAAAAACATGGTATAATCAAATATATAATGAGCAATAAATACACTTAAAAATGTATTCATCTACAAACAAATGAATTGATAAATTTTATATAAGTACATATAAAATTAAGTGAAAAATTTAAATACTTACTATAATTGAAAGAGAGTGATTGCAAAAATGAATGAATATGAAAACTATTTACAGTTTGCAAAAGGTATAGCCTATGAAGCAGGAAAAATAATGCTAAAATATTTTAAGCAAGATAATGGCGAAAATTATAAAGTTGATAATACAATTGTAACTTTAGCTGATACAGAGATTAATTCTTATCTAATTAGTAAAGTGAAAGAAATATATCCTAATCATGCTATAGATGGAGAAGAAGAACAATTTGGCGAAAGTGATTATAAATGGATATGTGATCCTGTTGATGGAACAGCTATGTATGCTAGGCATATTCCTGTATCCGTCTTTTCTTTAGCACTTGTATTAAATGGTTCTCCAATATTAGGAGTAATTTATGATCCTTTCACAGATAATATGTATACAGCTATTAAAGGTAATGGTGCCTATAAAAATGGCACAAAAATAAAAGTAAGTGATATTGAATTAAATGATATGAGAAGTGTATCAAATTTTGATATATGGCCTAGTGCTGAATATGACATAATCGAAGTTATAAAAGAATTAGGAAAAAAAACATACTTCGTTTCACCTGGTAGTATCATAAGAGCTTGTACGTGTGTTGCAAGTGGAGAATTCAACTTAGCTATCTTTCCTGGAAAAAAATATCATGACATAGCTGCTGCCAAAGTAATCGTCGAAGAAGCAGGAGGAAAAGTTACAAGTTTTTGGGGAAATGAACAACGCTATGATAAATATATACAAGGAGCAGTAATTAGCAATGGTAAGGTACATAACGAAGTAATATCTATACTAAAAAAATATCTATAAAAATTATAATGAATATAGACTCTAACAAAACGGAAATAAAATATTTGTTTTAATGGAAGGTCTAGCCGCAATTTAATTTTAGCTTTTTATACTTCCTCATAAGTCCTTAAGGCCTTTAAAATAAACTTATTATACTTATAAGCATTTATAAAATTTAGTTATTTTTTCCCAAAACAAAATGTAAAATAAGATGTGAAAATAGATATTTGCTACAATTCATTTTATTAAAAAATATAAACATTTTATTAATTAATATTTAAAAACGAATAGAAATTATTCTTGAAGTTGTAATATAAAAGTAGATATAAAAAGAACATATCTACTTTTTTAGTATAATTAAAATAGAAAAGATTTAGGAAATTTAATAAAAGTTATTCATAATAGAAAGACAAGTTAAAATTGAACCAAATAAAGAAAAAAGCCTTATAATTAAAAAATTTGTATGTTATCAACTAAATAAAGGACTTGTTTTAGATCTTAAAAAAACAAGTCCTAAACAAGTCCTAAAATCGTTTAGGCATGAAAAAACCCTTATATAATAAGGGATTATTTTAAATTGGAGGGCCTAGTCGGATTTGAACCAACGATCAGGGTGTTGCAGACCCACGCCTTACCACTTGGCTATAGACCCAAATCTCAATTGATAAAATGATTATAACAAATATAAATAAAACTAGCAAGTA
>CACYBN010000017.1 GCA_902772675.1 uncultured Erysipelotrichaceae bacterium | reverse complement strand
GTTAGAAAATAAAGGGGTATTAAGAACAAGAAGAACTATTACAAAAGTAGTAGAAAAAGAAGTTGTAAAAGAAGTTCAAGTACCTGTATATGAACAAATCGAAGTACCTGTTGAAAAAGAGGTAATTAAAAAAGTACCTGTTGAGGTAATTAAGGAAGTACAAGTACCTGTTGAAAAGGAAGTAATTAAAGAAGTACCTGTTGAGGTAATTAAGGAAGTACAAGTACCTGTTGAAAAGGAAGTAATCAAAGAAGTTCCTGTAGAGGTAATTAAGGAAGTACAAGTACCTGTTGAAAAGGAAGTAATTAAAGAAGTTCCTGTTGAAAAGGAAGTAATTAAAGAAGTTCCTGTAGAGGTAGTTAAAGAGGTTATTAAAGAGGTACCAATCGAAGTTGAAAAAGAAGTAATAAAAGAAGTGGAAGTTCCTGTAGAAAAAGAAGTTATTAAAGAAGTTCCAGTAGTTAAAGAAGTAATCAAGGAAGTACCTGTTGAAGTAGAAAAAATAGTTTATAGGGATTCTGAAAAAAATGAACCAATTGTAAAAGAGGTTCCAGTTGTTAGAGAAGTTATTAAAGAAGTACCTATAGAAAAAGAAATAGTTAAAGAAGTAAAAGTGGAAGTTCCTGTAGAAAAAGAAGTAATCAAGGAAGTACCAATTCCAATGGAAATTGTAAAAGAAGTACAAGTTCCTGTTGAGAAAGAGGTAATTAAGGAAGTACAAGTTCCTGTTGAAAAGGAAGTAATCAAGGAAGTTCCTGTAGAGGTAATTAAAGAGGTACCCGTTGAGAAAATCATATATAAAGAAAAAGAAGACGATATATTCTCTAAAGAAGATTATCAAGTTATGCTTAAGATACTTAAAAGCATTAGAAAAGATTATAATTAATGTAAAAGTCTACACATTATGTGTAGATTTTTAATTTGAAAAATTATATAATTAAGGAGAATAGAGAGGGTTAGTTATGTCTAAGAAAAAAACTGTTAAAAAGACAACTAAAAAAAGAGTAGTACTAAAATTAAAAAAGAAGATGGTATTTAATGTAATACTTATGTCCCTTCTTTTTATTGGTTCAATATTCTTGTTTGTATTTGCATCTAATATTGAAGTTGATGAAAGTAGAAAAATATTAACTAGTACTGAAAAGAGTAACATATCTTATCAAGTAAATTTAGTCAAAAATGGTTTTTATCAAACTCCATCATTAGGAATGGATCAACAATACCCTCAATCATTAACAAATGATATTATTATTAATTATGAATATTTATTGAATTATACAGATGTAGTTAAATATACATATAATTATTATGTTACTGCTACTATAGTAATAAATAATAAAAACACTTCTGTTAATAGTAAAGATTTATTATTAGAAAAATCATATCAATTAGAAAAACCAATCAGTTCTAGTTCTTCTAATAGTAGATTAAAGATTAATAAAAATTATAGAATAGATTATAAAACATATAATAGTTTTGTTAATCAATATAAAAATACTTTAGGTTTAAATGTAGATTCTTATTTAAAAGTAATATTCCATATTAATGTAGATGGTAAATATTCAAATGAATATATCTATAATAATAAAGATATTGAAGTAGATATTCCTTTAGTTAAGAATCCATATGAAATAACTATTAATAATCCAAAAGATCAAGAACAAAATATAATTGATAATGATGTAAGAATTACTAGAAGTAAGATGTTTACTACAATAGCATCTATTATGTTCTTAATATCTATATTACTATTTTTTCAAGAAGTTAGAAAAGTTATTTCTAGTGATGAATCACAATCTAAATATATATCTAAATTAAATAAAATTATTTCATCTAATAGTGAAGTAATAGTTAAAGTTAAAAATAAAGTTAACTTAAAAGGACATAATGTAATGGAAGTAGAAAGTATAGAAAAACTTCTAGATGTCCAAAATGAATTAAGAATACCTATAGCTTATTATGAAGAAGAAAGAAATAATAAAGGATATTTTGTTATAGTAAATGGAACTGAAGCTTGGGAGTATATTTTAAAAGTAGAGGAAGACAGTTAGTCTTCTTTTTTTTATTTGTTATCTATTGTATAATAAATTAAGAAGAGGTAAGCATATGAATTTAGACGAATTAAATAAAGAACAAAAAGAAGCAGTACTTACTACTAATGGACCTATTCTAGTTTTAGCAGGAGCAGGTTCAGGTAAAACTAAAGTATTAACTACTAAGATAGCTTATTTAATAGAAGAAAAAGGAATATCTCCTTTTAATATTCTTGCAATTACTTTTACTAATAAAGCTGCTAGAGAAATGAAAGATAGATTAGTTAGATTAGTTGGAAATAAAGCAGATTATTCTCAAATTTCTACATTCCATTCTTTTGGAGTAAGAATATTAAGAGAAAATGCAGAAATTTTAGGATATACAAAAACTTTTAGTATTGTAGATGCAGATGATTCTGAAACACTTGTAAAAAGAATTTTAAAAGAAATGGATTTAGATCCAAAATACTATAATCCAAAAAATATAAGAAATAAAATAAGTAGTTCTAAAAATGATATGGTATCATCTACAGAATATGATAAATATGCATTCGGAGAATTTGAAAAAGTAGTATCAGAAGTCTATAAAAGATATGAAACTAAATTAAAGAAAAGCGATGCAGTGGATTTTGATGATTTGTTATTATTGCCGATAAAATTATTTAAGGAACATCCAGATATTTTAGATAAATATCAAGAAAAGTATAAATATATATTAATTGATGAGTATCAAGATACTAATGATGCTCAATATACTTTAAGTAAAATGATAAGTTATAAATATAAAAATATTTGTTGTGTTGGAGATAATGATCAATCTATATATGGTTTTAGAGGAGCTAATTATAAAAATATTTTAAATTTTGAAAAAGATTATAAAAATGCTAAAGTAATTAAACTAGAACAAAATTATAGATCTACATCTACTATTCTAGATGCTGCTAATGATGTAATATCTCATAATAAAGAAAGAAAAGAAAAAAATCTTTGGTCTACTAAAGGAACTGGTGAAAAGATTACATATTATAAAGCATATAATGGTAGAGATGAAGCTTTTTTTGCTATAAGAGAAATAAAGAATCTTATTAAAAAGGGCGTTCCTAAAGAAGAAATAGCAATTATTTATAGAACTCATGCTCAATCTCGTATTTTTGAAGAAGAATTATTAAGAGAAAATATTCCATATAATATTGTAGGTGGAACAGGTTTCTATAATAGAAAAGAAATTAAAGATATTTTAGCTTATTTAAAATTAATTAATAATGATAAAGATGATATTTCATTAAATAGAATTATTAATGTACCTAAAAGAGGAATTGGAGCTAAAACAGTTAGTAATATAGCAGATAAATCTAATGATTTAAATATAAGTATGTATGAAGCTATAACTACTGGAAAAGAATATGAATTTAAAAAATTAATAGAGGATTTAAAAGAAGCATCACAAAGTAGAACTATAACTGAATTAATAGATTATGTATTAGATAAAACAGGAATAGAACAAGAATATAAAAATGAAAAATCTATAGAATCAGAAGTAAGATTAGAAAACTTAGATGAATTTAGAACTGTTGCTAAATCTTTTGAAGAAAGAGATGGTATAGTATCATTATCAGATTTTTTACAAGAAATTGGTCTTAGTACTGATGTAGCTGTAAGTGATAATAAAGAAGCAATCAATTTGATGACTGTGCATTCAGTTAAAGGATTAGAGTTTGATTATGTATTTATTGTTGGTTTAGAAGAAGGATTATTTCCACATATGAATGCATTAGAAAAAGGATCTATTACTGAATTAGAAGAAGAAAGAAGATTATGTTATGTAGCACTTACAAGAGCAAGAGAAAAATTATATTTACTTAATGCCAAAGTAAGAGTTAAGTTTGGAGATGAAACTACTAATGCAGTTAGTAGATTTATTGAAGAAATTAATCCTGATTTATTAGATAAAGCATTTAAAGAAGAACCATCTATAACTGTAAGTGAAGTTAAGAAAATAAATAAAGAAGATGTTCTAAGAGAAGAAGGGGAAGTAGAGTATAATGTTGGAGATAATGTTTTCCATCAAGTATTTGGTAAAGGAAAAGTACTTGAAGTAAATGGATCTATATTATCTATAGCATTTCCTCATCCATATGGTATTAAGAAACTTATGAAGAATCATAAAAGTTTAAATAAAATATAAGGAGTGATATTATGAATAATGATTTAACATTAGTTATTATGGCTGCTGGTATGGGTTCTAGATTTGGAGGATTAAAGCAAGTTGAACCTATGGGGCCAAATGGCGAATTTATAATTGATTATTCTATTTATGATGCAGTACAAGCTGGATTTAATAAAGTTGTATTTATCATAAGAGAAGAAAATTATGAATTATTTAGAGAAAAGATTGGTAATAAAGTAGAGGAATTTGTTGATGTAGAATATGCTTTCCAAGAATTTAAAGATGTACCAGAAGGTATTACAGTAGCAGAAGAAAGAACAAAACCTTTAGGAACAGGACATGCCTTATATTGTGCTAGAAAGTTTATTAATGGTCCTTTTGCAGTTATATCAGCAGATGATTTCTATGGAAGAGAACCTTTTGAACTTTTAGCAAATTCTCTTAGAAATACAGATGAATTTTCTATTATAGGATATCAAATAGGAAATACTATTACTGATAATGGAAGTGTTAAAAGAGGAGTTTGTTTTGTAGAGGGAGATGAATTAGTTTCTCTAGTAGAAAGTAAAGTTGAAAAAATAGATGGAGTTATTTATGGTAAACCATTAGATGAAACTAAAGATGAATATACTATGGAAGAAGATCATCCAGTATCTATGTTAATGTATGGTTTAAGAAGAGAACTAGTAGATTACTTAGTTGATGATATTAATGGATTCTTACAAAATATGACTGAGCCATTAACTCAAGAATATTTATTACCAGATGTATTAGATAAATATGTTAAAGATAAAGGTATTAAAATGAAGGTTATTCCTACTAAAGCTAAATGGTATGGAGTAACTTACAAAGAAGATACTGAAGTAGTTAAATCTGCCTTAAAAGGACTAGTTGATAGTGGTGAATATCCTCAAACTTTATGGGATTCAGCAAACAAAAAAAATAAATAATAAAAATACTATTTAATATAGTATTTTTTTAGTGATATAATCTAATTATAATAGAGGTAGTTATGAGAGGATTACATTTACTTAATTGGAATTTAAAAGATATTGTTGGTAATTTGGATGAAATAAAGTATCAAGGATTTGATTTTATTCAAATAACACCAGTACAACCATTTAAAAATGGAGATAGTTTAGCATGGTATGAACCATATCAACCATTAGGTTTTTATATTGGTAATTTATATGGTTCTAAAGAAGATTTGATTAATTTGTGTAGAGAAGCATCTTATAGAGAAATAGATATAGTAGTGGATGTTGTATGTAATCATATGGCACCAGATGAAACTGGAACATCTGTTTCTGATAAAGTAGATCCATCTTTAAGAAATAATAGATATTTCTGGAAAGAGTTTAGAAATGTTAAAAACTGGGAGAATAGATGGGAAGTAACTCATTTATGTTTAGATGGACTTCCAGGATTAAATCTAAGTAATTATGAATTACAAGATAGATTAATTAGTTTTTTAAATGAGTTAATAGATTGTGGAGTAAAAGGATTTAGATTTGATGCTGCTAAAAGTATTGCTTTACCAGAGGAAGCAAGTAAATATGGATGGAATGAAGATTCATGTCATTTCTTTCCTAGAGTATTAAATGGATTAAAAGTACCTAAAGATGATCTATTAATTTATGGAGAAATAATATTTGAAAGAGATCCATCAGTTATAGAAAGTTATCAACAACATTTAATGGTATTAACTGATTCGTTTACTAATAATCCTGATCAAACAGTTATGATGAGTGAAAGTCATGATAGTTTTTTAGGAATGGGTTATACCAGAGATAAAAGTAGTACTGACATAGCATATGATTATCAATCTAGATGTAAAAGATATCCACATAGTTTATTTTATGCTCGTCCATATGACAATACATGGAAGAGTGAAATAGTTAGAAAAGGTAATCTCTATAATGTTAAAAGTTTAAAAAAATGATATAATTAAATAGGTGATATAAATGCTTGAAAGATATGAAGAACTAATAAAAATAATTAATGAAGCTGATTATAATTATCATACTTTAGATAAACCCACGATAACAGATCAAGAATATGATAGTTTATTAAGAGAATTATTTAATTTAGAAGCAGAACATCCTGAACTAAGAAGAAGCGATTCACCAACTCAAAGAGCAGGAGGTAAAATCCTAGAAGGATTTGGTAAAGTAACACATAAAATACCAATGTTATCTCTTTCGAATGTTTTTAATGAAAGTGAAATTGTAAATTTTGATAGTAGAATAAAAAAAGAAGGTATCGATCCTAAATATGTATGCGAATTGAAAATAGATGGTTTAAGTGTTTCATTACAATATGAAAATGGTAAACTAGTTAAAGCTGCGACTAGAGGAGATGGAGTTACTGGAGAAGATATAACAGAAAATGTTAAAACTATTAAAACAGTTCCATTAACAATAAAAGAACCTATAGATATAGAAGTTCGTGGTGAAATATACATGAGTAAAAAAGTTCTAGAGGAAATAAATGAAAAAAGAAAAGAAAATGGTTTAGAGCTTTTACAAAATGCTAGAAATGCTGCAGCAGGATCAATTAGACAATTAGATTCTAAAGTAGCAGCTTCTCGTAAATTAGAATGTTGGATATATCATTTACCAAATCCTGAGGATTATGGTATTTCTACACATATGGAAGCACTTAATTATATGAAACATCTTGGATTTAGAGTGAATCCAAACAATAAATTGGTTAATAATATTGATGAACTACTACAATATATTGAAGAAAAGGGTAGCTTAAGAGATGATTTGCCTTATGATATAGATGGAGTAGTAATAAAACTTAATAGTTTACCTGATCAAAAGATTATGGGATATACTGCTAAATATCCTAGATGGGCTACTGCATATAAGTTCCCAGCTAAACAAGTATTAACAAAACTTGTGGATATTATTTTTACAGTAGGTAGAACTGGACAAATTACTCCGAATGCTGTACTTGAACCAGTTATTATTCAAGGTTCTACGATAAGAAGAGCTACTCTTCATAATGAAGATTATGTAGTTAGTAAAGATTTAAGAATAGGTGATACAGTAAGTATTAGAAAAGCAGCAGAAGTTATACCTGAAGTAGTAGAAGCTATTAAAGAAAGACGTACTGGTGATGAGAAACCTTTTGAAATGATAAAGTTTTGTCCAATATGTCATTCTCCACTTATGAAGAAAGAAGGACAAGTAGATTATTATTGTTTTAATCAAGGATGTGACCGACGTCATATCGAAGGATTAATCCATTTTGCAAGTAGAAAAGCAATGAATATAGATGGTTTAGGAGATCAAATAATAGAGGATTTCTACAACTTAGGTTTTATAAAGAGATTTACTGATTTTTATAAATTGTATGAACATAAAAAGGACCTTACTGAACTAGAGGGATATGGAGACAAGAGTATTAACAATTTATTAAATGCAATCGAAGAATCTAAGAATAATTCTTTAGAAAGATTAATATTTGCTTTAGGAATACCTAATGTAGGAGAAAAAACTGCTAAGATATTAGCCATGAGATATGAAACTTTAGATAATTTAATAAATGCAGATATTGAAGAACTAACAAGTATTCCAGATATAGGTGGAATAATTGCTAAAAGTATTAAAGACTATTTTTCTTTATCATTTAATATGGAACAAGTAAATGGATTAAAAGATTTAGGAGTTAATACTACATATACTGGTGAAAAAGTAGTAGTTAATGAAAATTTCTCTGGAAAGACATTTGTAATAACAGGTACATTAGTTAAATATACAAGAACTGAAATAGAAGATAAAATAGCTCTATTAGGAGGAAAAACTTCTAGTTCTGTATCTAAAAAGACAAGTGCAGTTATAGTCGGAGAAAATCCAGGAAGTAAATATGATAAAGCTAAGGAATTAGGTATACCAATTTGGTCTGAAGAAGACTTTGAAAATAATTTATAAAAAGGAGAATAATATGAAAAAAATATTTATAGTATTATTTGTATTAATGCTTATTGTTCCATTTAAAGCATCTGCAGATATGGCTCCAGTTAGTATTAATGGATATGCTGTTCAAGCAACTGAAGGATCTGAAATTGTTTTATCTATAACGGGATATGATATGATGGATGGGACTCTTAAATATAATAAAGAAGAGTTAAAATATGTATCTATGAGAGTAGAAGATCCAACTATAATTGAAGGGGAATACGTGCGAGGTTCTTTAAAAATTACTAAAAATAATCCAGGAGAACTATCTTTCAAATATCAACAATATGTAGAAGATGGACAATTAACAGAAGAAAAGTTAGAATCAGTACTTGTTAAATTTGTTGTATTAAAAGTACCTGAGTCTAAAAAAATTAATATTAAATATATTCCGGATAATAATGAAGTTTTATATGGAGAGAGTTCTTATACATATACATTTGTAATTAGAAATCCAAAAGATAAAGTTATAACAACTGATGATACAGATTTAGGTGATTGGACAAACAATCCCAAACCATACACACCTGACAATGATGGAGCAGAAGATGATAATGATATATCAAGTAAACCACAAGATAGTGATAATGAAAATGATACTTGTCCTAAATGTACTGAAACTGAATCAAAAGAAAATAATACATTATTATATGTTTCATGGGGAGTATCTGGATTATTATTTTTATCATTAGTTATTGTATTATTAAAAAATAGGAAGAAAAAAGTATAAAAAAATATCCACAGTTATTGTGGATGTTTTTTATATCTTACAAATTTTACTCCATATTATAAAAAAACTAAAAACAGGACTTTTTAAACCACAAAAAAGAGTAGATTAACTACTCTTTATTGCATTTATCTCCTTGATAAATATCTCTTTTTACCATAAGTTTATCTATTTCATTCATAACAACAAATTTTTTTAGAGTCCATTCAGGTTCAATTAAATCTTTAGGATCAGGATCACCTGTAATTCTATTTATTACAATATCTTCTCTTAAATATTCTAATTGATCACATACTATATCAACATATTCTTCTCTTGTTAGAATATGCCATGGATTTTTTAGATACTGCTTAAACATATTTGTATCTTTTAGAATATGAAGCATATGTATTTTAATACCTAGTATTTTTTTATTGGATAGATATTTAGCTGTATTAATCATATCCTCTTTAGTTTCATAAGGTAAACCATTAATAATATGTACAACTACATTTATACTTCTTTTGTTTAATTCAGTTAGGGCGTTTTCAAATTCTTTAAGAGTAGAACATCTATTAATTAATTTTGCGGTCTTTTCATTAGTAGTTTGAAGTCCTAATTCTATAACTAAATCTGTTCTTTTATTTAGTTCTTCTAAATAATCATATACTTCAGGAGTGATTGAATCAGGTCTAGTAGCGATATTAAGTCCAACAACACCATCTAGCTTAAGTATAGTTTCATATTTTTCTTTTAGTTCTTCTAAAGGAGCATATGTATTTGTATTTGCCTGAAAATAACCTATATATTTTGAAGTAGGCCATTTTTTAAGCATTACTTCTTTTACTTTATTAAATTGATCTACAAGATTATCAGTAGTTACTTTTTCACCAGATCCATTTAAGCAGTATGAACATCCACCAATGCCTTTAGTTCCATCAATATTTGGGCAAGTAAAACCTGCATTTAAACTAACTTTAAATACTTTACATCCATACTTCTTTTGATAGTAATAATTTAATGTATAATATCTTTTATTATCTAAACTATATTTAAACATAAAATCACCTATAAAGTATTATATCATTTTTACTAGAAATATGTTATTATTTTATTGGTGATGCTTATGCCTAGTCATCAAATTCATATAGGAATTGGACAAGAACTTAATAAATATTATAATTTTGATAAGGATTTATTTTATTTAGGATGTATTCTTCCTGATTTGGGGGAAAATCATTTTATTTCTCATTTTAAGAAAAATCATAGAGAATATGATTATGAAAGATTTATAAATAATTATTATGATAAAAATAATCCAGTAATTGTTGGATATTTAGTTCATATTTTATCAGATGATTATTTTAACAAATATGTTAGAAAAAATCATTATCTTCATGATGATAAATTATATGGAATAAAGTATCAAGGTAAAGTTTTTTATGGAACACCTAGAGAAGTAACAGATAAAAAGCAAGCAGGGTTTTATGATTATGAACATTACTTATTAAATAATAAAAAAATACCTAAACTAGATTATGTTGATTTACAAAAATTAACTAAAATAAAAGAGTGTAGTTATGATGATAAATATATTAAAGAATATATTGATACTCATAATGAATTAATTAAAAAAGATGATTATGAAATAACATATGAAATATTTACATTTGATGAATTAGATAAACTATATAAAGGTTCTATAGAATATATAAAAAAATATTTAGATAACTTAAATAATAAACTTGAAAATAATAAATAATTATATTATAATTATCTTGTTGACAGCGAAGAAAAGTAGTAATAAAGGAATTATTTATAGAGAGTTAGTGGTTGGTGAGAACTAATAATAATGAATTTATGAACTTGTTTTGGAGTCAAATAACGCATATCTGCGATAAAGATTAAAGAGCATAGTTTCTATGAAGTAAGGTGGTACCGCTTTTATGAGTCCTTACATCATAGGAATTTTTTTGTTAAAAAGGAGTTGTTTTTTATGAATCATTATTTAGGTTTATTGTTATTATTTTTATTCTTTTTTGTATTAGGATATTTAATATATCTTTTTATGGTAGTATTACCAAATTCAAGAAAATCAAAAAAAGATAAAAAATATCCACCAGAAGTTCAATTATTACAAGGATATTATAAGATTAATATTGAAAAAATAGGATTAATAAAAGTTCTGAGAATTCTTAATTTAGTAAATGCATTAATGTTTTCAGCGCTAATAATGATAGTTTTTAATATAAAGCAAATGTGGTTAAAAGTTTTAATATTAGTAATATTAATTTTACCTACAATTTGGGTAGTTTATTATTTTGTAGCAAAATTATTAAAACATATTGAAAGGAAGAGAGACAATGTATAATTTTAAAGAAGTAGAAAAGAAATGGATAGAGTATTGGGATAAGAATAAAACATTTAAAACTGATACAGAAGATTTTAGTAAACCAAAGTATTATGCTTTGGATATGTTTCCTTATCCATCAGGAGTAGGATTACATGCAGGACATGT
>CACYBN010000016.1 GCA_902772675.1 uncultured Erysipelotrichaceae bacterium | reverse complement strand
CTATATTATATATAATAGGTGATGATAGATGTTAGAGATAAGAAAAGTAACTAAAATATATCAAGTAGGAGAGTTTAAACAAAAAGCTCTTGATGGTGTAAGTATTAAATTTAGAAAGAATGAATTTGTATCTATCTTAGGTCCATCTGGATCAGGTAAAACTACTTTACTTAATATTATTGGTGGACTAGATAAATATACTTCAGGAGATTTAATAATTAATGGTAAATCTACTAAAAAGTATAAAGATAGAGATTGGGACACATATCGTAATCACAGTGTTGGATTTGTTTTTCAAAGTTATAATCTAATACCTCATCAAACTACTTTAAAAAATGTAGAATTAGCTCTAACTTTATCAGGTGTTTCTAAAAAAGAAAGAATAAAAAGAGCAAAAGCTGTACTTAAAAAAGTAGGATTAGAAGATCATATGTATAAGAAACCTAACCAATTAAGTGGTGGACAAATGCAAAGAGTAGCTATAGCTCGTGCTTTAGTAAATGATCCTGATATCTTATTAGCAGATGAACCAACTGGAGCATTAGATTCTGAAACTAGTATTCAAGTAATGGATTTATTAGAGAATATTGCATCAGATAGATTGGTAATAATGGTTACGCATAATCCAGAATTAGCAGAAAGATATTCAACTAGAATTATTAAGTTAAAAGATGGAAATATTACAGATGATTCTAATCCAATCGAAGATGATAATGAAGATAATATAGATGAATCTAAAATAAAGAAAACTCATATGTCTTATAGAACTGCTTTAGGTTTATCATTAAATAACTTATTAACTAAAAAAGGAAGAACTATTTTAACTTCTTTTGCTGGTTCAATAGGTATTATAGGAATAGCTCTAATCTTATCTTTAAGTAATGGAGTTAATAAATATATTAAATCAGTAGAGGAAGATACTTTATCTAGTTATCCGTTGACAATAGAAAAAGCTAGTATAGATACATCTAGTTTATTTATGAGAATGATGGATGATAATGTAAAAGAAAATGATGGTAAAAAAGTATATTCTAATAATATTATGACTGATATTTTAGAAAGTGTTTCTAAAGGTGTAACTACTAATGATATGAAAGATTTTAAATCATATCTAGAAAAGAATAATTCTAAAATAAAAGATTATGTTACTGATATTAAATATTTATATAATATGGATTTAAACTTATATAAATCTGATTATGAAGAAGAAATAGTAAAAGTAAATCCTAGTACTGTACTTGAAAATTTAAAGATTCCAGGAACTGAAGGAGTTAATAATTCTAGTTTTGGTGCTATGGGTATGGGTGAAATGAATACATGGGTTGAATTAACTGGTAATGATGAACTTCTTAAGACTCAATATGATTTAGTATATGGTAAATGGCCTAAAAAATATAATGAAGTAGTTCTTGTTATGGATAAGAATAATAATGTAAGTGATTATGCTTTATATTCTTTAGGATTATTAGATCAAGAAGAATTAGGTAAGTTTATGACAGCTATGTATAAAGGTGAAGAATATAAGACTAAAACAAGAGATTTTGACTATGATGAAATCGTAGGTCTTAAATATAAATTAGTATTAAATACTGATTATTATGAAAAAGAATCTAATATTTGGATAGATAAAAGTAATGATGAAAAATATATGAAGAAATTATTATCTAAATCAGAAGATATTGAAGTAGTAGGTATTATTAAAGTAAATGAAGATTCTACTATAGATACTACTGGTACTATTGGTTATCTTCATAGTTTAAGTGAACATGCTATTAATAGAATTAATGATTCTAAAATAGCTAAAGAACAAAAAGCTAATCCAGAAATTAATGTATTTACTGGAATGAAATTTAGTGATAATAAATTTTCTCAAGATAAATTAACTGATGAAGAAAAAATGTATTTAGCTACTTTATCAGAAGAAGAATTGGCGGCTTTAATAGTAGCTTATTCTGAATCATCTACATATGAAAGTAATTTAGCTAAGTTAGGAATAGTAGATTTAGATGATCCTGATATAATAAATATTTATCCAGTAGATTTTGAATCTAAAGATAAAATAATTGAATTTATCGCAGAATATAACAAAGATAAAGATGAAGATCATCAATTAAATTATACTGATGTAGTTGGTGTATTAATGAGTAGTATAACTAATATTGTTAATACTATTAGTTATGTATTAATAGCATTTGTAGCTATATCATTAGTAGTATCTTCTATAATGATAGGTATTATTACTTATATAAGTGTACTTGAAAGAACTAAAGAAATTGGTATTTTAAGAGCAGTAGGTGCTTCTAAGAAAGATATTTCTAGAGTATTTAATGCTGAGACAATTATTGAAGGATTTGTTGCAGGTTCAATGGGGATATTAATTACAGTATTATTAAATATTCCAATAAATATGGTTATTAAAAATGTAACTGGAATATCTCATTTAACTAAGTTACCTATAGTAGGAGCTATAATATTAATTTTAATAAGTGTGTTATTAACAGTAATAGCTGGTTTAGTTCCATCGAGAGTAGCAAGTAAAAAAGATCCAGTAGAAGCTTTAAGAAGTGAGTAATCACTTCTTTTGTGTTATAAT
>CACYBN010000015.1 GCA_902772675.1 uncultured Erysipelotrichaceae bacterium | reverse complement strand
TTCTTTGATAGAGAAGATGGATTTGGTTTAAAAATTGGTAGAAAAGATAAAGGTTACAGTAGATGGGCTAAAGAAAAAGAAATGAAAGCAGTTCTTAATGAAGTAGATCCTAAAGCTCCTACTAGCCAATATGCTGGAACACCTATTATTAGTAAAAATGGAAAACTATGGGTAGATAATGGTGAATATCATACATTGGTTATGGGTGCTACTGGTTCAGGTAAAACTCAAAGTATTATATTCCCAGCTATTAAAGTATTAGCTAAAAAGGGTGAATCTATGATTATGACTGACCCTAAAGGTGAGTTGTATGAAAAGACAGGTGGATTATTAAGAAATAAAGGATATAATATTATTCTTCTTAACTTCCGTAATCCACAAAAAGGTAATGCATGGAATCCGATGACATTACCATATAGATTATATAAAAATGGTAATAAAGATAAAGCAATAGAGTTATTAGATGACTTAGCTTTAAATATTCTATATGAAGAGAAAAGTGGTAATGCTGATCCTTTCTGGGAAAAGACATCTGCCGATTACTTTTCAGGTTTAGCATTAGGTTTATTTGAAGATGCTGAAGAAGAACAAATTAACTTAAATAGTATTAGTTTAACAACTACTGTTGGTGAAGAAAAATGTGGTGGTTCTACTTATGTTAAAGAATACTTTAATTTAAAAGATCCTAATTCACCAGCTTATATAAATGCATCAGGTACAATTATGGCTCCTTCTGATACAAAAGGATCTATTATATCTGTATTTAAACAAAAGATTAAGTTGTTCTCTTCTCGTGAGAATTTATCTGAAATGTTAAGCTATAGTGATTTTGAGATGGATACTATTGGTGAAAGACCAACTGCAGTATTTATTATCATTCAAGATGAAAAGAAAACATATCACTCATTAGCAACTATATTTATTAAACAAGCTTATGAAACTTTAATCGATGTAGCACAAGCTCATGGTGGTAAACTACCTTGTAGAACTAACTTCTTACTAGATGAGTTTGCTAATATGCCACCATTAAAAGATGTAACTACAATGATTACTGCAGCTCGTTCAAGACAAATTAGATTTACAATGATCATTCAAAACTTTTCTCAATTAAATCAAGTTTATGGAAAAGAAAATGCAGAAACTATTAAAGGTAACTGTGGTAATATCATTTATTTGATTTCAACTGAGCTAGCAGCACTTGAAGAAATAAGTAAATTATGTGGAGAAGAAAAGTCTAAGAAAGATGATAAGACTGCATCAACTCCATTAGTTACTGTATCTGATTTACAAAGAATGAAACAATTTGACCAAATTGTTTTACGTATGAGAATGCAACCATTTAAGACATCATTTACTCCAGATTTCGCTATTGATTGGGGAAATGAAAAATCTCCAGAAATAGGATATCCTGAACGTGAAAAAAGACCTGTTAAAGTATTTGATGTACGTGAATTTGTTAAACAAAAGAGACAAGAAAAAATTAAATCTATGATGATGGATAATGATTCACCTTCAACTGGTTCTAGTAGTGGAAGTCCATTTGACTTCGGTAACAAAAGTTCTTTTAATGGAAATAAGAGTCCTTTTGGAGCTAGTCCTTTTAAAGATGAAAAATCATCTCCATTCGGAGCTAGTCCTTTTAAAGATGAAAAATCATCTCCATTCGGAGCTAGTCCTTTTAAAAATGAAGGATCATCTCCATTCGGAGCTCCTCCTTTTGGTGGATTTGGTAGTAATAAAGAGGAATCTCCTAAACCAAAACCAATGGAAACTTCAAAACCAGAAAAGTCTTCTGCACAATCTGTAGATATTGATGAATTAGTTAAAAAGATTGATGCAAAGATTGCTGAAATGGAAAAAGAAGAAAAAGAAGAAAAAGAAGAAAAAGAAGAAACTAAGAAAGTTGAAACACCTACACCAGAAGTTAAAGTTGAGAAGAAAGTTGAAGAGGAAGTTATTGAAAAACCTGTTTATAAAGAAACTAGAAAAGAAGAAACTATTCCTTATATATCTTCTCAAAGTATTGAGGATAAGGTTAATCAAATTATTAGGAATCAAAAAGCTGAAGAAGAAAAACCTGTTACTATTGAAGTTGCACAACCTGTATTTAACCAACCTAAGGCACAAGAAGTACAAGTTTCTACTTATAAAGAAGAACCTGTTACAAAACCAACATCAGTAGTAGAGGCTGTAACTACTACTGTTGAACCTAAAGTAGAAGAAGTAAAACAAACTATTGTTGAACAACCAAAGAAAGTAATAGTTGATGCACAACAAGTTGTTCAAAATACTACTAATGAAGTAGTAGATAATAAACCTAAAATATCATTAGATGATGTTAGTGAAACAGAATTCTTTGATGATTTCTTTGAAGATTAAGAGTAATTTATTACTCTTTTTTTATGTATGTGATATACTATTTTTGGTGATGTATATGAAGAAAAGAAATATTATTATAACTGTTGTAATAGTTTTATTATTTATAGTATTAATAATTCTATCTGCTAAAGTTGGTGGATCTAATTCAAAAAGATCTAATTTTAGTTCTTCTGAATTTGAAAATATAACAGCAGCAGGTTTAGCTGAATTAAAAACTAGTGTTGATTCTATTTCTAAATCTATATTTTTTATTTGTGATAATGAAGATGAAAAATGTTATGAAGAATTAACTGATCTTAATACTTTAGCTGGTAGATATAAATTATCAATTGAATATATTAATGTTAAAGAATTAGTTGCTTCTGAAGTAGAAGATTTAAAAACATATTTACCTATATTTGATAATGAGTTATATCCAAAGTTAATATTAGTAAATGATGATATAACTTATTCAGAGGGATTCCAATCTAAATCTGAACTAATTAAAGTTTTTAAAGAGAATAATTTTATTTAAAATTCTCTTTTTTTTTATGGTGTGTTATAATTAATTTATAGTGGGTGAATATAAATGAAAAAGACAATTGAATTTGGAATATTTTTATTTATAGTATTATTGATATATCAATTTGTAGTTATTTTTTTAGAAAATAATCACATAGTTAAATATGATATTACAATTAATGATGAAAAATATATTATAGAAGAAGAATATGTTAAAAATAAAAATATTAATGGATATTATTTAACTCTAAAATCTGAAGATAATGATATATATACTTTCTTTGTTGATAATAAGTATAATAAACAAAAAAAAATAGTTAAAGATATCAAAGTATTTGAAAAAGATGGATATAAATGTTTATATCCAGTTATTCCTAAAAAGGATAAGAACTTGGAAATATTATGTTCTAAGAAACACCAAATATATTCTGCAGCTTCTTTATATAAAAAAGTTAATATGAAAGAGTTTATTAGTGAATTTGAAGATACTGATAAATATATAGAAGATAATAAAACTCCTGATTCTATGCAATCAACATATTTTTATTCAAATAATATATTCGAAAATGAATATTATGCATTATATAAATATAAGTCTTTATATTTATACAATAGAGAGAAGAAGAGTTTTTATCAAAGTCTATATCCTAGTGATGTTTATGATAATTCTTTAGCAGCATTTATAGATTATTATTATATATGTCCTGAATATAATAGTGGTGATACTACTGATAATTTTATTATGGTTAATATTAAAACTGGTAATAAGAGAAATAATTTTTCTGAATTTAGTATTAATTATAAAAAGAGTTATCCTTTAGGAATAGTAGATAATAAATTCTATTTTATGGATTTATCTTCTAAAACTGAATATTCATTCAATACTAAAGGAAGTATGGAAGTAGAAGGAACTACAAATAATAAATATAGATATTATAATCAAGGTGTTTGGGAAGATAAGACTATTACAGAATTTGAAACACAAAAAATTAAGTTTAATACTGAAATAGATATGAAAAAACATATTGATTATGATGAAATATATGAAACTGATAAGTTCTATTACATAATAAAAGATAATAAAGTTTATAAAGTATATAAAAATAATTATGATTCTAAAATTTATCTATTTAGTATAAAAGAACACTCTAATGTATTTGCTAGTGGTGATAACTTGTATTATATAAGTGGAAATACAATATACAAATATGATAAATATGGTCATAAAAAAGTATTATTTGACGACGAATTAAAATATCATAAGACTGCAAATACTTTTTATGCGTATGTAGAATAAGAGAGTTTCAGCTCTCTTTTTTATTGACTGATATATATAAATATTTTAAAATAAGTTTTGAAAAGAGGTTTACTTATGAAATTAGATTTAGTAGATAT
>CACYBN010000014.1 GCA_902772675.1 uncultured Erysipelotrichaceae bacterium | reverse complement strand
TCTATTAGCATCAAATATTACCATCATAGTAGCATTAGGTACATCTACTCCTACTTCTATAACAGTAGTACTTATAAGTATATTAACTTTATTTTGTTTAAATTCTTCCATAATTAGTTCTTTTGCTTGAGAAGCCATTTTACCATGAACTATATCTATATTATATTTAGTACCAAAAGCTAAATTCATTTTATCTTTAAGTTCGTTTACTGTAGTTAGATCTATATTATCACTTTCTTCGATTAAAGGCGCTATTACATATATTTGATGACCTTCTTGTAATTCTTTATACATAGCTTCTAGAACTTCTTTAATATCTTTATTACTTTTTACATATGTTTTTACTCTTTTTCTACCTTTAGGCATTTCTTTTATAATTGAAACATCCATATCTCCATATATTGTTAAAGCATAAGTTCTAGGTATAGGAGTAGCACTCATATAAAGTACATCTGGTTTAATACCTTTATTTTTTAAATTAGCTCTTTGATTTACTCCAAATCTATGTTGTTCATCAGTTACTACTAAACCTAAATTATTATAAACTACTTCATCTTGGATTAAAGCATGAGTACCTATTACTATATTAATAGATCCATCTTTTAAACCATCATAAATAGGTTTCTTATCTTTTTTAGTTACTGAACCAGTAAGAAGTTCAATATTTACTTTTTTATTCTTAAATAAAGCTTTTATATTATTATAATGTTGTATGGCTAATATTTCAGTAGGAGCCATTAAAGCACTTTGATATCCACATAAATAGTTATAATACATTGCTAAGAAAGATACTATAGTCTTACCACTACCAACATCTCCCTCAATAATTCTATTCATTCTTTTTTCACTATTTAAATCATCTATTATCTCTTTTAATACTTTCTTTTGATCTCCGGTTAATTCATAAGATAAACTATTTATAATATCATCTAAATCTTCTAGTTTTCCGCTTCTCGGAATACCAGCTTCTTTCTTTTCTTTTTCTAATCTTAAATAATTAACTTTAAACATAAATTCAAATAGTTCTTCATATTTTAATCTAACACTAGCTTCTTTAATTTTTTCAAAGCTAGGTGGATTATGAATAATATTTAAAGCAGTCTTCTTATTTGAAAAACCATATTTATCTAATAAATATCTAGGTATATTATCTTCAATATCATTACCATATTTTAATAAACATGTATTTATATAATTAGATATATTCTTTTGAGTTAAACCTGAAGTACTATGATATACAGGTTCTATCTTATCTTCTTTACTTAAAGTTCCAAATTTAATATCTGACGCACTTATAATATTTTTAGTTTTATCATATTTACCTAAAACTATAACATTAGTACCAATAGTTAATTGTGGTTTAAGGAAGGCTCTATTAAAAATAGATATCCCAATCGGACCATTAGGTGATGCAAGTCTAAAATTAAGTTTATTAAGTCCACCTTTAAATCTTACTATTAAAGGTACACTTTCTACTTTACCATCTATAACAACTTTTTCATCCTCACTTACTTCACTTAAATCGCTTCTTCTTAAGATATCATATCTAAATGGATAATGAGTTACTAATTCATCAACATTAGTAATTCCTATTTTATTAAATAACATCTCAGTCTTCGGACCAATACCTTTTACTTCCGATAGTAGTATAGCCATTCCTATCACTTCCTGAGGCATATTATATCATAAAATATATTTTTTTAAAAGAAAAAAGATTCTAATTTTTAGAATCTTTTTCAGCTAATTTTTCATAATATTCATATCTTCCCATAGCATTAGTTTTATTCATATTATAAAGTTCATCTGCTTTTTCAGGATTTAACTTAGCTAAGTTCTTATATCTAGTCTCTCCCATTAAGAAATCCATATATCCATCAAATTGTGCTTTAGAATCCAATTTAAATTCTTTAGTTTCTGGATTATATCTAAATATTGGGAAATAACCTACTTCAGTAGCTAATTTTTCTTCTTGAATACTATTACCCATTCCTTTAATAATTCCTTGAGCTATACATGGAGCATAAGCTATAACAATACTTGGACCATCATAATTCTTAGCTTCAGTTAAAGTATTAATAGCTTGTTGCATATTAGCTCCTAAAGAAATAGTTCCTACATATACATGTGGATATGTTAAAGCAATCTTAGCTAAATCTTTTTTAGCATTTTCTTTACCATGAGCAGTAAATTTAGCAATACTTCCTGCTTTACTACTCTTACTTGATTGTCCACCAGTATTAGAATATACTTCAGTATCAAGAACTAAAATATTAATATTTTCTTTAGTAGATAGAACATGATCTAATCCATTGAATCCAATATCATAAGCCCATCCATCTCCACCTACTATCCAGTAAGATTTAGTTTTGATGAATTGTTTCATTTCTACTAATTCTTTTATTTTTAGATTTTCAACAGCTTCATATAGAAGACAACTTGATTCATAATCTCCTCTTTTATAATAACTAGCACATATCTCTTGATATGGAGCTGGAATACTATGAATATTTTCTTCAATAATAGCTTTAATCTTATCTTTTCTGATATGATCTGCTACTTCCATACCTAAACCAAATTCAGCATTATCTTCGAATAAGCTATTAGCCCATGGAACACTATATGATGTAGCTGGAACACTTCCACCATAGATAGAAGAACATCCAGTAGCATTACTAATTACTAATTCATTTCCAAATAATTGACTTAATAATTTTAAGTAAGGAGTTTCTCCACATCCAGCACAAGCTCCACTATATTCAAATTTAGGTTTAATAAATTGACTACCTTTAACTGTATTTGGATTAAATACATTTTTCTTTTCTGAAATATTTTCAAATAAATATTGTTGTAATTTATTTTCTTCTTCAGTTTTAACTTCTTCAGTTGGTTTCATAGTAATAGCTTTATCCCCTCTCTTGCCTGGACAAATATTACTACATAAACCACAACCAGTACAATTATCTAGATTAAATCCAATCATAAATTTAAGATTTTGATTAGGTATATTAGCAGGTATTAATCTAGCTTTTAATTCTTCTGGTAAGTTCTTTTCTTCTTCCTCATCTACTAAGAATGGTCTTACTACACCATGAGGACAAACAAATGAACATTGATTACATGTTATACATTTACTTGAATCATAACATGGTAACATATCTGCGATATCTTTTTTGATTTCACTACTCTTACCACCTGGGAATGTACCATCTATATATTCTTCTACTTCAGATACTCTTAATTTATCTCCCATTTTAGCATCTATTAAATCAAATACTGTTTTCTTATAATCTTTATTCTTATTTAATTCTATTTTAGATGTATCTACTTCTTTTAAACTTTCTAGTGCTCTATCTATAGCTTTAACATTCTTTTCTACTACATCTGCACCTTTATTACCAAATAGATATTCTAGATTAGCTTTTAATTGCTCTATAGCAAAATCAAATGGAATAATCTTTCCTAATTTAAATATTATAGTTTCTATAATAGTATTAATCTTATTATTAAGACCTACTTCATAACTTACTTTAGTAGCATCTACTATATAAACTTTAATATTCTTTTCCATGATAATTTTCTTATCTCTATTAGTAAACAAATCAAATACTTCATCTTCATTTTTAGTAGTATTTAATAAGAAAGTACCATTTTCTTCAATCTTATCTAACATATAATATTTAGATAAATAATTATCTTTAGTACATACTACTAGATTAGGATGTTCTACATAATAAGTACTTCTAATAGGTTTATTAGAAAATCTTAAATGACATCTAGTAAGACCTCCACTCTTCTTAGAATCATATTCAAAATATCCTTGAGTATAAGCCTTAGTATTACCACCAGTAATTTTAATAATATCTTTAGATGCAGATACCATACCATCTGATCCAAATCCATATATTAACATTTCATGAGCATCATTATTAAAGTCAAATTTACTTTCTTTTAGACTTAAATTAGATACATCATCAAATATACCAATAGTAAATCCATTGAATTTATTTTTATCATCTAAGAAATCATATACAGCTTTAATTTGATATGGAGTTGTATTCTTACTAGAAAGACCATATCTACCACCAATAATTTCTATATCTTTTCTAGAACTTAAAGCATCTAATACATCAAGATATAGAGGTTGTCCAGATCCATTTTCTTTAGTGCGATCTAATACTGCGATTTTTTCTACAGTTTTAGGAAGTACTTTTAATAAATATTTAGGACTAAATGGTCTATATAAATGTACTTCGATTAATCCTAGATTTTCTCCTTGTTTATTTAAAGAATCAATAGTTTCTTTAATAGTTTCACATACAGAACCCATAGCTACGATTACTTTAGTAGCAGTTTTACTACCATAGTAATTAAATGGTTTATAACTTCTACCAGTAATTTTACTAATCTCTTCCATATAATTAGCTACGATTTCTACGATATCATCATAATATTTATTTCTAGTTTCAGATATTTGGAAATAAATATCATCATTTTGGTTAGTACCTCTAGTTACTATATTTGTAGATAAAGCTCTATTTTTAAAATCTTTAATTGATTCAGGATTAATTAAATCTTTTACTTTAGCCATATCTAATAATTCTACTTTTTGAAGTTCATGACTTGTTCTAAATCCATCAAAGAAGTTTATAAATGGAATTTTCCCATCAAAAGTAGATAAATAAGCTACACTAGTTAAATCCATTACTTGTTGTACTGAAGATTCTGCTAACATAGCAAATCCAGTTTGTCTACATGCATAAACATCTTGATGATCTCCTAAAATAGATAAAGAATGTGTAGCTAAAGATCTAGCTGCTACATTTATAACACAAGGTAACATTTCCCCTGCTATTTTATACATATTAGGAATCATTAAAAGAAGTCCTTGAGATGCAGTATAAGTAGATGCAATCATTCCATTTTGAAGAGCACCATGAATCATACCAGCAGCTCCTGCTTCACTTTCCATTTCTACAACTTTTACTTTGTCTCCCCAGAAGTTAACTTTTCCTTCACTACTCCATTTATCAATGTACTCTGCCATTGGAGAACTTGGAGTAATAGGATATATTCCTGCTACTTCTGTAAAATTATATGAAACATAACTACATGCTTCATTACCATCCATTATTTTATAGTTCATATCATCACCCTATCCTAATTATAGTACACTTATTCAAAATAAAAAAGAGATTAAAATCTCTTTTTTTATTTATTAACTTGTAACCTTTACAGAGAAAGCACGTGATTGTCCACCTATCATAATATATACAGTTGTACTTCCTGCTTTTGCTCCTTTTATTTGAATAGAATTTACTGATTTTTCAGTAATAGTTACTATTCCAGAAGTAGAAGATTTAGTACTTAAATCAGTTGTTGTATAATATTTAGACAATACAGTAGGACTTAAATTTGTCGAATAAGTAACAGTTATTGTACTACCCTTCTTAACACTCTGTGCCGCTATTGTATTTATTTTAGTTATTTTTGGCTTTTGTAAATTCATAGTACAAGTAGCAGTTTGTCCATTACTTGTAGCAGTTATTTTAACAGTACCTACACCTTTAGTAGTAACAACACCATTAGATACTGTTGCTAATGATGTATTATTAGATTTCCATGCAACTGTAGCTCCTGAACCTGTAGATGCAGTTAAAGTATATTTACTTTCTGCAACTGGTGATTTAGGACACCCACTTATTTGAATAGAATCATTTACATAAATTACACATCTATCATAGGCACTTCCTGATTCGGCTTTAATAGTTACAGTACCAGTCTTTTTAGTTTGAACTGTAACACTTTTTCCTGAAGCACCTACTGTTGCAATATCTGAATCACTTGTAGTCCATTTAACAGTAGCATTTCCATAATCTGTATTAGCAGTTAAAGTTATCTTTTTATTAGGAAATACCGCTTGAGTTGGACAGTTAGATATAGTTAAAGATGATGCTGATGTAGCATTTACTTGTACTGTTGCTGTAGCTGTTTTATTACCAGCTCTAGCAGTTATTTTAGCATTACCTACTCCAACACCTTTTACTAAACCATCACTATTTACTGTAGCCACCTTATTATTTGAAGAAGTCCATTTAACTGTGTAGAAATTCTTTGCTGATGATGGGTTAAATGTTACATTTAATGATTTTGTAGCTCCTTTATTAATTTGGAAATCACTATAATTTAATTTAATTGAATTAATTGTCATATTTCCAACAGTTATAGTACATGAAGCTGACTTACCACTTTGAGTAGTAGCAGTAATAGTTGCTTTACCTTGAGATATAGCTTTAACACTTCCTGAAGATACAGAAATTACATTTGAATTACTACTCTTCCAGTTAAGAGTTTGATTTGATCCAGCAGGTAAAACAGTAGCTGTTAATTTTAAAGTATCTCCAATATGCATACTCTTAACACAGTTATCTATTTTAACTGAAGCTGCTGCTCTCTTATCAACAGTAATCTTAGCAGTTGTAGAAGGGCCATTATGAGCAGTTACTGTAATAGTAGTAGTTCCTTCTTCAATACCAGTTACTTTACCATCAGTTGATACTGTAGCAACACTTTCTTTACTACTTGAATATTTATATATTTCTAAAGCTCCTTGTGGATTTGGAATTGGTTTTATTTTATATACTTCACCAATACCAATAGTTTGATCAGTTAAAGTAATACTTTGAATTAATACTTCATCTGATGTAACAGTTACTTTTACATTTTTTCTTCTTCCATCACTTTCAACAACAGTAATAGTTGCAGTTCCGCCATGAACTCCAGTTACTAAACCTGTTTGGTCAACAGTAGCAACATCTTCATTATTACTTGTCCATGTAAATTTATCATCTGCTAAATGATTTTTAATTTCTAATTGAACAGTTGAATCTTTTGCTACTGTATATGAATCTTGTTTAAATATTAACTCAGTCTTATTAGTAGTAACTATTACAGATACTTTTCTAGACTTTTTACCTTTAATACCTACATATATAGCAGTATTACCAATTCCTGTTCCTTTAACTTTACCACTAGCATCTACTGTAGCAACTTTTTCATCATCTGATTTATAAGTTAATTTATTTTTTACTTTAGATGATGCACTTACTTCGATTTGTTGTTCTCCATCTACTTGAATATTAATACTCTTTGTTTTAACAGTATACTTGTTAGCAGAAGATATAATAATAATTGCTAATAATATAATAAATAATAAAATTGCACATGGAATAATTATAATCCATTTATTTAATTTTCTATTAGCTCCAGTTGTTTCATCACTAAAACCACTAAAGTTAATTTGTTGATCATTTCCATAGTTATAATTATTGTTATTATAATTACCATTATTATAATTATAATTTCCATTCATATTATTAGGATTATTATAATTTTGATTTGGATTTACATTAGGATTTTCATAAGATCCTGTCATATTATTATTAAAGTCGTTGTTCATCCCATTATTATTACCATACATTGGGAACACCTCCACCTATGTATATATTACCATAATTTAAAAAAAAGAAGAATAAAAATTATTCTTCTTTACATATTATTTTGTAACTATCCAAGCATCTGGTACCCATCTTGTTTTAGCTTTATAACTTCCATTCCTTGGATTAGTAATAATTTTACCATTAACAGACATAGCACTAGAAGTACCACCATCAAGATTTGCAGCATTATAAGCACCATATCTCTTTAATATAGTAACTAAGTCATTCATATCAGCACCAACAGATGCAGCTTGTCTTCCATCTATTACTAAGAATAGAACAATTCCGTCTTTTCTTTGAGCAATAGCACTTCTTGGAGCAGTACCCCATCCACCATTACCTTTAACAAATGAACTCTTTCCATTTACTATTAAGAATGGTCCATATTGAATACCATCTCTAATTCCTTTAGCTTTTGCTTGTTCAACAGTCATAGTTTTAGATAAAATCATTTTATTATTTTGATCAAAACCAATCATTCCACCAGTAGAGAATTTATATCCAGAGTTATTAATTTTTAAACTACCAAAACTAAATACTGCTCCTCTTGGAACTCCACCATGACTATTATAGCCTGGATCATAGAATCCAGATGCATTCATACTTAATACAGCATTATAGTTTTTTTCAATATCATAGATATATTGTCCTTTAGCAGTATCTACATCACTACCCATATATTTAGATACACCAATATGTACTTTAGATGGATCATAAATAACTGCTAACTTACCTTTATATCTCTTCTCTTTAATATCTATTATTTTATATAAATTATTTCCTTCATCTCTTTTTAGAACTGCTTCTTCATATTCATTAGCATATATAGTTTGTTCACTAGTATTAGCACTAGATATAACAACTAAATCAGGATTAGAATCATCTCCAGCTTCTACTACCTCGTTATTTTCCATAACTTCTTCTATAGCAAAATCATCATAAAACCATTCAGCAAAATATTTATGACTTAAAGTAGTCATCGCAGTAGTAACTAACCAATCTTTAAATCCAGTATATGGTCCATATAATAAAACCATTACTGATGAAGATATACCTATATATCCAGTAAAAAATACTATTAATAATATTTTAGGTATTAATTTCATCTTCTTTTCTCTTGGACTTGTAAATATAGTTATTAAACTATATATAAATAAAAAAACTGAGAAAATAGCTAAAGCTAATACTACTGATGATAATGAATCACTTATTAATCTTGTACTATGTAAAGATATAATAAATAAATAAGTGAATAAAGGCATCATCAAAAGAGATAATATTAATAATATTACACCCAATTTTCTATAATTCTTATTCATATTATCACCTCTATTCCTCTATTCCCGAAAATTTACCATCCTTATTTATATCAACATAATCTTTATGTTTTGATTCATATTTAGCTAAAGATTTACTTCCTACACAATTAGTTAATTCACTACAATTAGTAACATAATTATTATTGTAATTATCTATATAATCATTAATATATTTAATATCAAGTATTAGAAAGTTTTCTGATTGTTCATAATTTTCTATAAAAGCAGAACATTTACTCTTAGTATCTTTATTTTTAAGAGTACTATCACTTAAACAATAATCAAGTAAAAAAACACTAGTTTTTTCTATTTCAGTTACTTCTTTATCTTCTTCAGTTAAAGTCTTAATTAGACTATTATAAAT
>CACYBN010000013.1 GCA_902772675.1 uncultured Erysipelotrichaceae bacterium | reverse complement strand
CAAAATTATAATAATGCTTTTGAATTACCAGAGTTATGTGATATGTTTAGAAATTTTGCTGCTAGTCAATTAAAATTATATTATCGTGAAAAGATGATTCGTTTGTTTATTGCTAGTCTTGCATCTACTAAATTAGTAATATTACAAGGTATATCTGGTACAGGTAAAACATCTCTTGCTTATGCTTGGGGAAAATTTTTAAAACACGATTCTTGTATTGCATCAGTTCAACCTTCATGGAGAGATCGTACTGAATTATTTGGATACTTCAATGAATTTACAAAGAAATTTAACGAAACTGAAGTATTAAAAGAAATTTATCAAGCAGGATATACTGATGATATTTATACAGTTATTCTAGATGAAATGAATATATCTCGTGTTGAATATTATTTTGCAGAAATGTTATCAATCCTTGAAATGCCTAATAAAGATGAATGGATCGTAGAAATAGTTCCTAGTGAATGGAAAAGTGACCCTGTTCATTTAAAAGAAGGTAAGTTAAAAATACCTGCTAATGTATGGTATATAGGTACAATCAATAACGATGACTCTACATTCATGGTTACTGATAAAGTTTATGACCGTGCTATGCCAATAGATATTAATGATAAAGGAGAAGTATTTACTCCTAAAGAAGTACCAGCACAAGATATTAATTTCTCATATGTAGATAAACTATTTGAAAATGCTATTAACAATAATCAAATACATGAAGATGTTCTAGAGAAAATAGATGAAATGGATGATTATGTTATTAAACATTTCAGAATAGCTTTTGGTAACCGTATTGTTGCTCATATGAAGAAATTCGTTCCTGTATATGTAGCTTGTGGTGGAGATGAAATAGATGGAATAGACTATTTTATAGCTCGTAAAATTCTTCGTAAATTTGAACAATTAAATATAGCTTATATAAGAGATGAAATAGATGGATTTATTAAGTTCTTAAATGATGAATTTGGTGAAGGAAAAATGGCTGAATGTATTGAATATCTTTTAAGACTTAAGAAAATGTCATAGGTGATATTATGGATAATATTAAAGTAGTTGATTTATATAAAAGTTCAAATGGAGAAAAGACTAGTAAGTTTATAGAAAATACTAGATCGAGTTTATTAGTAGATAAAGATTTAAAAAAAGTTGAAGTTGATTTTGAATGGCTTGATCTAATGGAAAAAACTATTCCTTATATTGATAATATTTTAAGAAATCCAAATAGATTTATTGTTAACGAAGAAGAAGTAGTTAAAGTAGAACTAGCTCGTAGAGTTACTGCTGAAAGTATTAGACATTTATCAAGTCATACTAATTATATTCAAGATATAAATAAAGATGGAGAAGTAAAACCATCTAAGATTTTAAATATAAATAAAGAAGAAAGTTATGATACATATGAAAATAGAGTAATCTATACTTTAATTCAAAATATGATTAATTTTCTAGAATTAAAGAAAAGTAGTTTATTAACTTCTTCTAGTTTAAGAGATATTAAAAAATTAGAATATCATGCTAAAAGTAAAGTTGGTCTTGAACAAGTATCTCTAGAATTAAATATGACATCTAGTTTAATAGATAAGAAGGAACCTGATGGAGAATCTCCAATCGAAGAAAGAATTAAAAAATTAGATGATAATATTAAGATGCTTACATGTAGTGAAGTATATAAAAATTTAAAAAGAATTAATGTTGCTAAAGTAATACCTCCAGTTAAAAAGACTAATGTAATACTTAAAAATACTAATTTCCAATATGCTATGGTTTTATGGAATTATTTACAAGATCATGTAGCAGATACTAGTAAGACAATAAAAGAAAATAAGAAATATGAAGATAATGGTATTTTAAAAGAATATGTTGATAATACTTTTTTGCTTAATTATTTAGCTATAAGTACTTTAAATGAAGAAGTACCTTTTAATGAAAAACAAGAAGTAATTGAAGAATTAACTGATAATTTAATTCAAAAGATAGTAGAACTTAATTCAGAATTACCTTTATCTGTATTAAAAGATAAAATAGGAGAAAAGATAGCAATTACTAAATATAGAAAAGAAGCTAGTTTATATGAAATTCAAAAAGTATTTAGTGATCATATCAAGTTATATTTAGATAAGATAGAAGGTATCAATATATGATAAAAGTATTAAGAATTATTGTTACTACTATATTAGTTGTTATTTTAGGAATGGTAGTAATTCAAAGAGTTAGTAATAATAAAGTAGTAGTAGGAGATTATTATATATTTCAAATAATTACTGGAAGTATGAAACCAGTTTATGTTCCAGGCGATATAATAGTAGTAAAAAAATGTAATTATGAGGATATATCTATAGATGATGATATTACTTATTTAGGAAAAAAAGATAATGTAAATGGACTTATTGTTACCCATAGAGTTATAGATAAATTAGAAGATGAAAATAAACTTATAACTAAAGGAGTAGCAAATGATGTAGAAGATCCTGAAATAGGAATGGATCAAGTATATGGT
>CACYBN010000012.1 GCA_902772675.1 uncultured Erysipelotrichaceae bacterium | reverse complement strand
TATGATACTCCGATAAGAAGAGAACAAGTTATAGGTAAAGTAATAGATGTATATCCAGAACTAGGAGTATGGCAAAAAGTTATTACTGAACCTAAAATATTAATAGTTTTATTTATAACTCTTTTAGCATTTGATTTTGCTCTATCATATGATGGTAAAGAACCAGATAAAAAGAAAGAAATAACTAAAAAAGTTAAAAATAAAAAGAAAAAAGAGAAAATTATAAAAGAAGAAAAGATAGAAAAAATAGATAAATCTGTTCAAGTAAATGATCCGATTGATGTTAATGTTTTACTTGATTATACAAGTAAGATTGATCTTGAAAAGATTAATAATTCTTTTGAAGATAAAGATATTCATTTAAATAAATCTGAAATGAAAGGATTAAAAAAGAAAATAGATAGTATAGATGAAAAGAAACCAGTCTTACCTGAACTAGAACAAAAAGAAAAAGAATTTCTTGAATATACTATTAGATTAGATTTAAAAGCTATTCAAAATAATTTTGAAAATAAAAGAAAGTAGGCGAGAATATGAAAGAATTATTAAGTCATTTTGATAAGAAATTATTATTACGTCTAATAGTTCTTTCATGTTTAATAATTATTACTTTAATTGTTATTAGAAATTATAAATTTACTAAATCTAAATATGAAACTATAACAGATGTAGAAGTAACTCCTACTATAGCTTTTTTTGTAACTGATGTTAAAAGTTATAATGATTCTATTAAATTAGAGGAAATAGTTCCTAGAAGTAATCCTTATTTATATTCTTTTACTGTTTCTAATTTTAAAGATAATAAAAGAGCTAATGTAGATTTAACTTATAGTATTGAGTTTATTACTACAACTAATCTTCCTCTAAATTTTAAATTGTATAGAGAAGATGATTTAGAAAATGATATTACTTCTAGTACTAGTTTTACTACTGATTCAAATGGAATGTATTATAAACATTTATTTATAGATGAAGTATCTTCTTTAAAATATTCTCTTGATAGTACAGATACTTATATATTAAGTGTTGAATTTCCAGAAATATATAAAAGTAATCCTGATGATTATTCAGGTGTAGTTGAACTTATAGAGGTATATGTTCATGCTGAACAGGAAGTGTAATATGAAAAATACTAAGAAAATAATAGCAATTATACTTATTATTGCATTAGTTATATCTCTTCCTACTTTAGGTAAGTTTATTTCTAAAAAGTTTCACGAATTTTATTTGAATAGTAAGAATTTTTATTTTTATAGTAATCGTTTAAAAGAAGATGATGCTTTATATCAAATAAATAATTGGTCTGGAGTAGGTAATTTTGAAATAGGATTTGATTTATCTTCTGAAAAGAATAGATATACTTATTCTGATTATGATATTTCATATGATGTTAGTTATGATTGTCCAAATACTGTTAGTTGTAGTATTAGTGAAACTAGTGGAGTAATTTATAAAACTAATACTAATCATTTTAATTCTATTACATTACATGTAGTTCCTAATAGAGTATTTACTGAAGGAGAAACATTAACTATAAAAGTTAGTGCTACTAGTACTGGTCCTTATAAGAAAAAAATTAGTGCTACTTATGAATATATTGTAGGTAAAAGTGGAGTTACTTATGAAATAGAAGATGAAGCCAATAGAACTTATGCAGTATTAAAATTAACTAATGCAGTTTCTTATTGTACTGTAGTAGAAGCATTTGATAGTTATTCAATCGGAGATAGATTAGATGGACCTGATTTTATAGCTTTAAGTGATACTAATAAGAGTAAATGTGTTAGTGAATATATAAATATTAGTTTTGATCCTAATATATTATTTGTTGATAATACTAGTCCTATTTTAAATTATTCAACTTATACTACAACAAATATAGATAGAGTATCATATATTAATACTATGAGATTTAAAATAGATCCATCTAGTACTTTAGCTTTAAAATTTTATAAGAAAAATACTAGTAATAATTATACTTATCCAATAGAGAATCAAACTAGTGCTATTACTGTTAATATAGAAGACCCATAATAGGAGGTATTTATGGATTATAATATAGTTTCTAAATATATAT
>CACYBN010000011.1 GCA_902772675.1 uncultured Erysipelotrichaceae bacterium | reverse complement strand
TTTATATTTTTTTTCTACATCTAAAGAATTACCATGTTTTATAAATTCATCTGGATATCCAAAAGATAATACTTTTATATCTAGATTATGTTCTACTATTAACTCTTTAACTTTAGTAGCTAATCCACCTTCAAGAATATTATCTTCTATAGTTATAACATTCTTAGTTTTCTTTATAGATTTTAAAATAGTACTATCATCTAATGGTTTTAAGAATCTAGCATTTATAACTTCTGATTTAATTCCATTATCATTAAGTATTTCTCTTACTTCCATCGCAGTACCAGTCATTTTACCAATACCAATTATAGTTACATCTGAACCAGTACTTAAAACTTCACTTTTTCCTAAACTAAATATAGAATGTTTACTAAATGAATAGTTTTCTCCTCCTCTAGGATATCTAATAACTACTGGTTTATTTAAAGATAAAGCATATTCTAAAGACTCTTCTAATTCTTTAAAATCTTTAGGTGCTATTATAACTAGATTTGGAATAATACTAAAAAATGATAAATCGAATAAACCTTGATGTGTTTCTCCATCTTGTCCAACTAATCCTGCTCTATCAACGCACATAACAACAGGAAGATTTTGACTAGCTATATCATGTATAACTTGATCATAAGCTCTTTGATAAAATGAAGAATATATAGATACAACAGGTTTTAATCCTTCTTTAGCAAGTCCTGCTGCCATAGTTAAAGCATGTTGTTCTGCTATACCTACATCAAAGAATCTATCAGGATAAGTATCAGCAAAATTAGATAAACCTGTACCTGATTTCATCGCAGCACAAACAGCTACTATCTTTTTATCTTTCATAGCTAATTCTACTAACTTTTTACCAAAGATACTAGAATAATCATCTTTCTTCTCCTTTAGAGGTAATCCTGTTTTAATATCAAAAGGACTAACTCCATGAAATTTATCAGGATGTTCTTCTGCTATTTTATATCCTTTTCCTTTTTTAGTAACTATATGTAAAAGAACAGGTCCTTGAATCTTTTTACTTATTTTTAACATAGACTCTAGTTTTTCTATATCATGACCATCTACAGGTCCTAAATAAGTAAATCCTATATCTTCAAAAAACATATTAGATATAAATAACTGTTTAATTGAATGTTTAATCTTTCTAATAAAATGAACAAGTCCCCTACCTAATCTCGTTTTACTTAATATTCTCTTAACAAAATTATTACTATTAATATGAACTTTACTACTTCTAACTCTACCTAAACATTCAGAAATACCACCAACATTTTTAGAAATACTCATTTCATTATCATTTAATATAACAGTTATATTAGTATTACTAGCTCCACAATCATTTAATGCCTCTAAAGCCATACCACCAGTTAAAGCCCCATCTCCAATAACTGCAATTACACTATTACTTTCATGTTTTAAATCTCTAGCTCTTGCCATTCCTAAAGCTGCTGATATAGATGTACTACTATGACCAGTTCCAAAAGAATCATAAATAGATTCATTTATTTTAGGAAAGCCACTAATACCATTATTAGTTCTAATAGTTTTAAATTCTTCTTTTCTATCAGTTAAAATCTTATATATATAACTTTGATGTCCTACATCAAAAACTATCTTATCTTTAGGAACATTATAAATACTTAAAAGAGCTATAGTTAACTCTACTATCCCTAGATTAGATGCTAAATGTCCACCATTTTTAGATACAACATCAAGAGTATATTCTCTTAATTCCTTAGCTAATTGTTCTTTATCTTTTAAACTGAGTTTTTTTATATCTTTTGGTTTATTTATCCTATCAAGTATTTTCATCTATAAACTGCTCTCCTTCATTATAGATAAAATCATATCAAAGTCATCATCTTTAGCAACTTTATTTCTTTTTTCTGCTTTGCATTTATTACAACGATAAACTATTTTTAATTCATCTTTTTTACCTTTTTCTATACGAATGGGCTCTAATATACCTTTACATGTACATGCTCTATCACCAGGATTAATATCTACATGAATTGAACATAAACAATAAGGACAATGATCTCTAGCTGTATAACCTAAAGGTAATACATCTTTACCACATACAATACATTTAAATTTTTCATCTATCATTGTAAATCTAGCATTTTCCATAATAACTCCTAAGATAATATATTATTAATATGATTTTCTAAAACAAATTTAATCTCTTGATATAAATCATCTAATTCCTCAAGTAATTCATTATATTCTTGATAAACAGGATAACTATCAAGTTCTTTAATTAAATCATTATATTCTTTAAATATTATATCTGTATCTTCTCTCTTACTTTCTATTTTAATTAATTCTTTTTGTAATAATTTAACTCTATCTATTTTACTAGTAATATCTTTATTATTTTTCATAGATTCTTGTACTTCAAGAAATCTCTTATATTTAGAAGAATCTTTAATTAAAGAAATAATATCATCTAATTTTGATATTATCTCATTATTCAACTGATTCACCGTCAATACTCCACGTCTTTACATCAGTAATATGTACATTAACTATTTTACCTATTAAAGACTCATCACCAGTAAAATTAACTAATTTCTTAGTATTTGTATATCCAAATAATTCCCCTTTTTTAGTACTAATACCATCTACTAAAACAGGAACTGTTTTATCTAATATCTTTTCATTAGATTCTAAACTATATTTATTAATTAATTCATTTAATCTTTGTAATCTCTCTTCTTTAACTTTCTCATCTACTTGATTAGTTAAGGCTGCAGCTGGGGTTTTCTCTCTAGGAGAATAAATAAAAGTATAGGCACTATCATATTTACAGTGTTCTACTAAGTCTAAAGTCTCTTTAAAATCTTCTTCTGTTTCTCCTGGAAATCCAACAATTATATCAGTAGAAATTACAACTCCTGGAACTTTTTCTTTAATCTTATCAAATAATTCAATATAACTTTCTTTAGTATATCTTCTTCCCATTAATTTTAATATTCTAGAAGATCCACTTTGAACAGGTAAATGAATAAAAGGCATAATATTATCATATTTAGCAATAACATCTATCATACCATCAGTAAAATCCCATGGATGACTAGTCATAAAAAATATTCTTTTTATACCAGTTTTTGCTACATCTTCAAGCAGATTCTCCATATTGTAATCATAATCGAAATCTTTACCATAAGCATTAACATTTTGACCTAATAAAGTAACTTCTTGATATCCATCTTTTACTAGTTCTTCTACTTCTCTAATAATATCTTTACCATTTCTACTTCTTTGTTTACCTCTAGTAAATGGAACTATACAATAAGTACAAAACTTATCACATCCATAAATAATATTTACATAAGCTTTATATTTACTATCTCTTTTAACAGGAATACCTTCAATAATACTTCCCTCTTTAGAAAATACTTCTACTTCTTGTTTATTATTTTCTATACTTAAATTAAGAACTTCTGGTAAATGGTGTAAATTATGTGTACCTATAACAAAATTAACCCATTTATATTTATGAACTATTTCATCTATAACTCCTTCTTCTTGAGCCATACAACCACATAAACCTACAATTAGATTAGGATTATTATTTTCTTTAATATGTTTTAATCTACCTAACATACCAAATGCTTTATTATGAGCATTCTCTCTAATTGAACATGTATTTAAAATAACTAAATCTGCTGTTTCATAATCATCTATCGCAGTAAATCCCATATTTTCAAGCATTGCTTTTATATTTTCAGAATCATGTTCATTCATTTGACATCCATAAGTCTTTAAATAATAAGTTTTATCTTTACCCAAATCTCTTAAATTAATATTAAATTCATAATTCTCATTTAAAATTTTTTCATTAGTTCTTTTCTTTGCTTTAACATAATCAGGAAATTCCATTGTATCCCTTATTTCTTCACATATTATACTAAATATAACCAAAATAAAAAAGTAATAATTAAATATTACTTTCTCTTAATACACTTTTTATAATATTATCAAAGATATTAGTTTTATTCTTATTAATAACTTCTTCTTTTATGTCACTATAATCTCTTTTAAAATACTTAATTAATTTACTCATTCTAGGAACTAAATCCTTTTTCTCAAGGGAATTCATAATAATCTCAATATTACTCATTTTAGTGTATTTTCCATATTTATTAGTCTTAATATAAGTATCATATAATTTTTTAAAAGAAGCTATATCAATATTATTAAATCTTTTATCTTCTAATATTTTTATACTTGTATAAATATAGCTATTATTAATAGATTTATCTAATATTGTCTCACCTTTATTATTCTTTGTATTAGGTTTAAATTTCTTATTTTTAATAAGTGCTTTAATTATATCTCCAATATGAATATAATTAACTAACACTAAGATATGAGCAAAAGTATTACCATCTTTATTTTGATGATTAACATCCCAGTTTTTATCTTTCATATGTTTAAGAACCAAACTGTATTGCCCTTTCAATAGAAGTCTAACTAATACATCATTTCCATTTTCGTCACAAACATTAATGTCTATTTTATGTTTGCTAAGCAATTTATCTACTGTTTCAAAATGACCTTCTCTGATTAATTCAAAAACCAGGGTGGGATCTTCTTCACATGATAAAATAGCTTTTTCTTCGTCGTAAAACATTTTTAATACACCTCTTTTTTCACGTGACGTTTTCTATTGTAACAAACATGAAAAAAGAAGTCAATTCATCAATGTAAAAGAGTAGACACCTGTCTACTCTTCTTCATTAACTGCAACTGTATTGCAGAAAGTATCATAATCTTCTGTAGAATAATCTATTGTAATCTTCTTAATACCAAAATGTTTAGTTACAGAAATATTCTTAATAAAGAAATGTCCTACACTATTATAATAATAAGGAACTTCATCTCCAGGGCAATAATACAAATCATATTTTTCGTTTTCTACTAAGTCATTAAACCATTGAGTTGTATTTACTGTCTTTCTTAAAGTCATAAATGTGATAGTTTCATTCTTATCACTAACAAAATAAGTAAATCTAGGTATTTCTATTTCTATTTCAGAACCACCTACTTCATGAGTATATTTAGTATGTATAAAAGTCTTATTAGATACAAAGAAAATAACTATTAGAAATACAACAAATAATATACATCCCTCTACTATAAAATTTCTTCTCTTATATCCTTCTAACTCTTTTTTAGACATTTTATGCTTAATTGTTTTTTTCTTTCTAGTTTCTTTTTTAGCCATAATAAAAACTCCTTTTATTCTAATAAAATTATATTACAAATTATTATCTATATCAAGAATTATCATTTAAAACAGATTTATATAAATCTTTAGCTTGTTCTATGTCATCTCTTTTTTCTTCTTCTTGAGTAATAATATTAGTATTTTCTAAATTCTCTGCTTTTTCCCAATATTTTAACCATTCTCTATCCATAACCATTACCTCTAATATTATGATAACATAGTAAAAGTAAATGAATACTTAATAATATTTTATATTTTGTAAAAAAATGTAAAAAAAAACCTTGTATAACAAGGTTTTATTTCTTATGGCGGAGACAGAGAGATTTGAACTCTCGCACCAGTTGCCCGGTCTACACCCTTAGCAGGGGCGCCTCTTCAGCCTCTTGAGTATGTCTCCA
>CACYBN010000010.1 GCA_902772675.1 uncultured Erysipelotrichaceae bacterium | reverse complement strand
TTAATCACTAAAATCAGTATCAATTATTATATTAAAGCTATACTTTGGATATTTATCTTTTAATTTTTGATTAATTTCAGATATAATTTTATCTTGTTGTTTTTCATCAAAATTAAATATTATATCAAAGGAAATTTGTTTTTCATCTTCATCGACATAAAATCCATGTATTTGAATTATGTTTTTATAATCTTTAGCTATCAAATTAATATATTTTTGAATTTCTCCAAACTCTCCTTTATCATTAGATGCATATATACCAATTGTTAAAATTATACCAAATTCTGCATATATATCATATGTTATTTTTCTGGTAATTCTATGAATTTCCTTTGCAGTAGTCTCATCTTTTACTTGTATATGAGCTGATGCTATTATTTTATTTGGACCATAATTATGAAGTGTTAAATCATATACTCCAAGAACTCCTTCATATGTTAAAATTTTTTCTCTTAAATCCCCTGTAATTTCACTATCTGCTCTTACCCCAATCATATCATTTACAGTTTCTTTTAATATTTCATAAGCTGATTTTAAAATAAATAGTGAAATTATAACTCCAAGATACCCTTCTAAGCTTATATGCCAAATCATACTAATAACTGCAGCAACAAAAGTAGAAAGTGATAGTACTGAATCGCTTATAGCATCTGTGCCACTTGCAACTAAACTTCCTGAATTTAGCTTTTCACCCTGTTTTTTTACATATCTTCCAAAGAAAAATTTAACAAATACAGCAACAATAACTATTACTAGAGATATAACTGAATAATCTGCTGGTTCTGGATGAATTATCTTTTCTATTGACTCTTTAAGTGATGTAAGACCTGCAACTAGCACTATAACAGCAATTATAACAGAAGAAAAGTATTCAATTCTTCCATATCCATATGGATGCTTCTTATCAGGTCTTTTTGAAGATAATTTAGTACCAATTATAGTGATAATAGAAGAAAGTGCATCACTTAAATTATTTACTGCATCTAGTATAATTGCAATAGAATTTACTATTAATCCAATTACTGCTTTAAATATTACAAGTATTATATTTACTATTATTCCAAATACACTTACTTTTATTATTTTCTTATCTCTTTCCATTATTACCTCCAAATTTCATGTTTAAAATATTGTTCTTGAAATTCAGTTAGTGCTTCAATTGCCTCATCAGAATAGTATTTATCATTAGGAACTATAACTAATTTATCGTCATTATCATTTGTTCTATGAATAATTGCTATACATTTTCCTTCAAATTCTTCAACAGGTTCGAAAACACCTAATAAATAACAATCTAACTCTTCCCCATCTCCACTTACAGTATTTGGCACATATCCATAATTTACAGGATATATAAATCCATGTTTTGGATGTTTAGTACCAAATGGACGGTCAATTTTAACATCTATTATCTTACCTAAATACTCTTTATTTTCCATTTAATTTTACTCCAACTTTTTTTATAACATCTATAACTTCATCATGAATAATTCCATTACTAATTACTGCTCCATCTATATTTTGATCATATCTTTGCTCATTACCAAATAAATCAGTAACTTTTCCACCAGCCTCTTCAACTATTACCTTAGCTGCTGCAACATCACAATTTTTGTGTTCTTTTCCTGGAAATATTGCCAAATTAAATTCCCCAGAAGCAACACATGTACATGCTCTTGCTATACTTCCGAGACTTACAAAATAAGTTTTACCCTCAAGCTTGGATACTACATCTTTTAACTGATATCTGCTTTTTTTCCATGTATCAAAATTGGAAACATTTCTAATATCACCAAGTTTGAAATCATTTACACTTATTTTTTCATTATTTTTATATGCACCCTCTCCTTTAATAGCGCAGTACATACTATCGGTAAAAGGATCATATATTACTCCAACTTTAGGGTTTCCATCTATGACTAAAGCAAGTGAAAATACTGCAACTGGTATATGTCTTGCATACATTGCTGTTCCATCTACAGGATCACACACCCATACAGTATTGCTTTTTCCAAACCTTTCTTCTTCTCCATCAACAGAATGCATTGGATACTTCTCCTTAACTCTACTTATTAAATATGAATTAATTTCTTTATCTGCTTTAGTTACAATTGTTCTATCTCCTTTATAACTTGCGCCGTTATCT
>CACYBN010000009.1 GCA_902772675.1 uncultured Erysipelotrichaceae bacterium | reverse complement strand
TTAATACTTACACTTATTTGTTTAGCAGCAGATACTCCTAATGGTAACATTACTATTAATGATAATATTAATACCATTACTTTCTTTGAAGAACTATATCCAAATAAACACATAAATAATCCAATAATTGTAATTGTAACTCCCATTATAATTACAAATTCACGTCCAGTATCTGGATTTTCTACACTTTGGTTATTAAGACTAATCTTCATCGCATTATCTTCTTGGAATCCACCATCTTGTAATAATTAATCTTCAGGTACTGCTGTTTTATATGTAATTACTATATATATAACTTTTTCACTACCTGGATCTACTACTTTATTATCATTTTCAAATTCAAATTTATATTCTATATAATCTGATTTATTAAAATTAGTTTGATCACTTAATTCATAAGAATCTTTACTTGTATTTTTTATAATAACTTTATATTTAACATAATCATCTTTGTTATAAAATTTAACATTAAAATTAACATTTAATCCTTCTGCTATTGCTTTAGTTACTTCTCTTGCTATTCCTCCATGTTCTACTAAATCAATACTTGTTATTTCTATATCTTCAGTTGCTGCATGTACAGGTACAAATGCTAAAGATAAAATCATAACTAAAACTAAATAAAATAATTTTTTCATATATCTCACCTATTCTAAATATAAGATATCACATTATTATTTGATTTACATTATTTCATTTTCAAATAAATGTAAATACTTGTAAATAAAAAAGACTTATTTCTAAGTCTATTTTTCTACGATAGTTCCTATTCTTTCACCTTGTACTACTCTTAATAAATTACCAGCTTTATTTATATTAAATACTCTTATAGGTATATGGTTATCCATACATAAAGTAGTTGCAGTAGCATCCATTACATTTAATTTCTTATTTAATACTTCCATATATGTAGTTTCTTCGATTAATGTAGCATTTTCATCTACTTTTGGATCTGCTGTATAAATTCCATCTACTTTAGTAGCTTTTAATACTACATCAGCATTTATTTCAGCACTTCTTAAAGCTGCTGCTGTATCTGTTGAGAAGAATGGTAATCCAGTACCACATCCAAAGATAACAATTCTTCCTTTATTTAAATCGATATCAGCTTTATCTTTTATATAGAATTCAGCAATTTGTCTCATCTCTACTCCAGTTTGAACTCTTACATCTGCTCCTAATTGTTTAAAAGCATCTCCTAAAGCTAATGCATTCATAGTAGTTCCTAACATTCCTATATAATCAGAAGTACATCTATCCATTTGTTGATTAGATTTACCTCTCCAGAAGTTACCTCCACCTACTACAATAGCAACTTGAACTCCTAAATCACTTACTTCTTTTACTTCTCTACAAATTTCTAAAACTCTATCAAAATTAATACCTTTAGCATCAGTTCCTGCTAATGCTTCTCCACTTAATTTCAATAAAACTCTCTTATACTTTAAATTCATCATATCCTCCATTTAAAATTATTATATATTAAAAAAAGAAAATATTAAATATCTTCTTTTTTATATAACTTTCTATATATATCATTATTTTTCATTAAATCTTTATGACTACCTGATGCTACTAACTTACCATTATCTATTACATGAATAACATCACTATCAATAACTGTAGATAATCTATGAGCTACAATAATAATAGTATAATTACCTTTCATATTATTAATAGCTTTTCTTACTTCTTCTTGTGTTTCATTATCTAAAGCAGATGTTGCTTCATCAAATAAAATTATTTTTGTATCTTTTAATATAGCTCTTGCTATAGCTAGTCTTTGTCTTTGACCTCCAGAAAGAGTTAATCCTCCTTCACCTACTAAAGTATCATATTTATCAGGTAAAGTTTCTATAAAGTCAGATAATGATACTGCATCACATACTTCTTTCATCTTTTTATTTGAAAGATTTGGACAAACTATTTCTAAATTCTCTCTAATAGTCATATTAAATATATAAGGAGTTTGAGTTACTACAGCAATATTATTTCTTATAGATGTCTTATCATATTCTTTTATATTTACTCCATCTAATAGTATTTCTCCTCTATCATCATCCATTTTATATAATCTATTTATTAAATTAAGAATAGTACTTTTACCAGATCCTGATCTACCTACAAAAGATACTGTTTGATGTTTTTTTATCTTGAAAGATACATCTTTTAAAACATCTTTTTTTCCATCATATGAAAAATATACATTTTTAAATTCTACATCTCCATTTAAATTATCTTTATGATATTTACCAAAAGTTTCTTTTTTAAACTTAGTATTATCTACTATATCAAATACTCTATCTGCAGAAACATTAAATCTTTTTAATAATTCTATAACAAAAGTTAAATATCTAAGTAATCCTTGCACTTTATTTTGATACATATATATAATTAAAAAATTACTAATTAAAAGTTTTTCATTAACACATAATAATACACCTAAAGCAATTAATCCAAAACTAACTATTGGTTTTATAAAATTATTAAGTAACGAATATTTAAAATCTATCTTTTGCATTTCATAATTCTTATTTAACGATTCAGCTAGTTTTTCACTAGTTTTTTTCATAAAGAAAGTTTCACTATTAAGTGCTTTAATATCTCTGATTCCTCTAACTAATTCTCCAACTAAACCTGTATTCTTTTCTCCTAATGCTCTTTTTTCTCTATCTACTGCAAATCTTTTTTTCATTCTTATATTTTCAACATAAAACAATAATAGTAAAGTTACAACTAAGTAAAAAAACATTATTTTATTTACTACTAAAATAGCTATTAATACTCCTAAATTAGATAATACATCCATTAATGCATCTCCTAATCTTGCAAAAACATCTGCAATTTCTCTTGTATCTACATTTAATCTATCCAAAAATATACCAGATGATTTCTTATCTAATTCAGACGCTTCTAATTTTAAAGTTTCTTTAACTATTTCAGTTTGTATTTCTAAATTTACATTTAATAAATACTTAGAAAATATCAAATTATATACATAATTAAATATACCTACTATTCCTTCTACACATGCAATAAATATTGCCATAGATAACAATTGTTCAAATAATCCATCTGTTAAACTAAGTAATAATTTCGCAGATAAAATAGGCATTATTACACTTAAAACACATAATAAAAGAGAAAGGAAAATACATCCAAATAATCGTCCTTTTTCTTTTTTTACATATTTCCAACTTCGTTTAAAATTTCTAAGTAAACTTTTAAATTCTAATTTTTGTTCTTGTAATTTTATTTCAGTCATTTATAATACCTCTATTTCATCTTCAGATATTTTTCTAAGCAAAGATAACATAAGAACTGATGCAGATACATCTACAGTACAATGAACTCCATTCTTTTTAACATATTTAAAATATATATTTCTATATAAACTAATATTATTATCATCAGTAAGTTCCAATTTATATAAAGTTTTCATTGCTACTAAAGTTTCATA
>CACYBN010000008.1 GCA_902772675.1 uncultured Erysipelotrichaceae bacterium | reverse complement strand
TTAGTAATTGGTTTTATTAATAATGAAGAAGAATCCAGTTATGATTTTAAATGTCCTAAAAGAGGAAGAATTAGTGAATTGATAGTTTCTAAAAATGTAAGAAGTAAAGGAATAGGAAAATTATTATTAAATAAAATGGAAGATTATTTAAATAATTTAGGATGTAAGAATATACTTATAGAGGTATTTGCATATAATTCTAAAGCTTTGGATTTTTATGAAAGAGAAGGATATCATCTAAGGATGACGGAGGTAATAAAATGAGTGTATATAATATTGAAAGATTTGTTTCTAAACAAGAAGAATATTATGAAACTGCTTATGAAGAATTAAAAAATGGGAAAAAAGAATCTCATTGGATGTGGTATATATTTCCACAGTTAAAAGGATTAGGTTCATCTAGTACTGCTAATACATATGCTATAAGAGATATTAAAGAAGCAATAGAGTATTTAGATAATGATTATTTATATAATAATTTAATAAATATGTGTAAATTATTACTTGAAGTACATGAAAAAGATCCAGTTAAAATATTTGGATATGTAGATTCTTTAAAATTGAAATCTTCATTGACTTTATTTAGTTTAGTAATAGAAAGAGAATATATTACTAAATTAGATTGTGGAGTAGTAAAAAAAGCTTTAGATAGATTTTATCATGGTAAAATATGTGATTATACTAAAGAAAACTTATATGGAAAAGAATAAAAAAATTTATAGAAGAAAAAGAAAAATTTGTATGTAAATTTCTTTTTTTTTATATTATAATATTTAATATAAGCTAAAAAGGTATGATGGTGATTGTATGGTAAACAATAAGGGATTCACATTAATTGAGTTACTTGCAGTAATAGTAATATTATCATTATTATTTGGAATTGGATTTACAGCAATATCTAAATATATTAATGAAGCAAGAAATACAACTTATGAAACATATGAAAAGAATATGGAAGATGCAACTAAGAATATGATGAGTGATTGTTTAAAAAATGATACTGAAGGTTGTATACCTTCAAATGGAAAAAGTAAGAAAGTAACTTTAGGAGATCTAGAAACTTTTAAATATAGTGAAAAATTAAAAGACCCTGAATCAGAAGGTAAATTTTGTGATCCTAATGGGAGTTTTGTAATAGTAACAAACTCTAATGGAAATACAACTGATTTAACATATCAAGTATGTTTAATATGTTCAAACTATAGATCTAAAGCTTGCTCAGAAATAAATGTTGAAGATACAGATTGCCCAGCTGAAAATGATACAGAAGGGCCATCGTGTGGAGTGACAACAGGTACATCAACAGTATGGACAAATAAAGATAGAGTAGTAACAGTAGCATGTAGTGATGACTGTATAGGATGTGAAAAAGATTCATATTCAGTTAGATATAGTACAACAACTAAGACATCTAATATAAAACTAAAAGATAAAACAGGTAAAGAAAAGGATTGTCCAATAAATGTCTACATTGATAAAAAAGAACCTACATGTGAGTTAGAAGTAACAGGAAGTAAAAATGCAACAACTGGATGGTATGGAGGAAGTGCACCAGTAGTTAAATGGAAATCAAAAGCAGATGAAGATAGTGGTATATCTACATATGGATTAGGACTTGCAAAAACAGATTATAATTTTGGAAAAGAAGAAGAGTATACAGTTTCGCCTGGTATTACAACAGTATATGGATATGTAAAAGATAAAGCTGGAAACATTGGAACTTGTAGTATCGAAGTTAAATACGACTCAGATAAACCAGTTATTAAATCTGTTGATTATGGATATCAAGTATATCCAAAAGATGATATAGCAACAAAAAGTGGAAGTACAATAACTTTAAATAGTAAAACTTCTGAATATGGAAATATTCTGGGAGCATATATTTACTTTAAATCAGGAACTGGTGGAAAAGTAACAATTAAAAATGGAAGTACTGAGCTAAGTTCTATATCAGTATCATCTAGAATAAAGAAAATGAGATTTAAATTTAACCCAGTTGGATCATACAATAATATAACTATAACACTAGCAAATGATACTCAATTAAACGATGTTGATAGAATAGAGTTATTAACTGATCATACTAATGGATTTTATACAAATCAAAATGTAACAGTGTATATAAATGGATCTGATTCAATATCAGGGAAATCAGAATATTCATTTGATAATGGAAGTACATGGAGTGTAGATAATTCAAAAG
>CACYBN010000007.1 GCA_902772675.1 uncultured Erysipelotrichaceae bacterium | reverse complement strand
TTAATTGCTTTTAAATTCATATTAGTTAAACTAATTCTTATTAAATGTTTATAGTGTTCAATTGAATTCATATCAGGTGCAATACAATTATTTAAATGTAATCCTGTTATCTTAACTTGAGATAAGTCTTTTAAACTTGATATATAACAATTATCAAATTTTAAATCTTCTAAACTTCTAAGAGGAAGAATATTTTTTATATAATTAGCATCTATATTAGAATTAGCTATTTCTAATCTTTTTAGATTAGGAAAATATCCTAATATTTTTGGATCTATATATTCATAATTGTTAGAAAGATCTATTGGATTAATATATAGATCTTCTACTTTAAATAATTCTTCTCTAGTAAAATTAATATCTACTTTATTAAGATAATTCATCAAATAAATTCTTAATTCCACATATGGGATATTAATCATTGTATCACCCTCATTTATTCATATTATCAAATTTAACACTAACTAATTTTGAAACACCTGATTCTTGCATAGTAATACCATACAAAGTATCAGCATATTCCATTGTTTTCTTTTTATGAGTAATTATTAAGAATTGAGTCTTATCTTTATAATGTTCTAAATAATTACCAAAATTATCTACATTTGCTTCATCTAGAGCAGCTTCAACTTCATCAAATAAACAGAATGGAATTGTTCTTACATTTAGAATAGCAAATATTAAACTAATCGCAGTAAGAGTCTTTTCTCCACCTGATAATAAAGTTATAGCTTTTAATTTCTTTCCAGGAGGAGAAGCATTTATCAATATATCACTCTCTAATACATTATTAGGATCTACTAATTTAATATTAGCATCTCCACCTTTAAATAATTCTTTAAATACTTTTCTAAATTCTTCATCAATGGCTTTAAATGATTTAGTAAATTCTTGTTTCATTACTTCATCCATCTCAGAAATAATCTCAATTAATGTATCTTTAGCATTAGATAGATCATCTCTTTGACTTGTTAAGAAATCATATCTTTCTTTAACTCTTTTATATTCTTCTATCGCAGCTAAATTAACCATTCCTAATCTCTTAATATCATTTTTATATGTAGATACTAAAGAATGAGCTTCTTCAACTGAAACTTCTAAACTATAATTTTCTTTAGCTTTTTCATAAGTCATTTCATAATCTTCATTTAAAATATTAAGATAATTATCAAGTTTAACTTCCATTTTAGATAAATTAATTTCTAATTCTTTTAATTCTTTTTCTAATTTTAAATTTTCAGAATTATTTAATTTATTTTTAGCAGTTAACTCTTCAATTTCTTGAGATAATTTATCTCTATTTTTTTCAGATGTTACTAATTCCTTTTGAATTTCTTCTTTATTACGAGATACTTCATAATAAAGTTCCATTATTTTTTGTTCTTCTTCTGATAAAGAAGAATCTACTACATGTTCTAAACTTTTTAAATTACTATTAATAGTTTCAGATTTACTATTTAATCCCTCGATTAAACTATTAATATTTTTTATTTGTTCTTCTATATTATATAATGCACTTTTTTCATCATACATTTTTCCTTCTAGATTTTGTACATTATTGTTTATATTAGATACAGTTTCATCTAATTCTTTAATTAATAGATTTAATTCATCTTTCTTTCTTTTACTAGTTTCTAATTCTTGTTTATAACTAATTAAACTCTTAGTAAATTTAAGACTACCACCAGTAATACTTCCACCTACATTAAATACTTCACCATCTAAAGTGACAATACGATATTTATTATTAATCTTTCTACTTATTCTAGTACCAGCATCCATATCTTTTACTACAATTATATTTCCTAATTGATTAGATACTACATTATGAAATTTATTATCATAATCTACTAGATTAATAAAACTATCAATATATCCTTCTTCTCTTTCTATAGAATGTACTATTTCTGGATCTATTCCACGAGGTTTAACTGCTGTTAAAGGTAAAAATGTTACTCTACCTAAATTATTTTCTTTTAAATAAGATATAGCTTTTTTAGCACTATCTTCATTATCTACAATTATATATTGCTTTGAAGCAGTTAAACTAACTTCTAATGCTTTAGTATATTCTTCTTTACAAGATACAATATTACCTAAAATATCATATATACCAGTTAATCTAGGATTATTTAAAACAGATTTAACACCAGTAGATAAACTACTACCACTTTCAATATTATTAGATAATACTTCTATTCTTTGATTAATTTCTATTAAATCTCTTCTTTTATAATTAGATTCATTTAATAAATTAGAATAATTATTTTTAGCTTTAGATAAATCATTTTCTATAGTATTAACTTCTTTTTGTTTTATTTCTAATTCTTTATATAAATCTTTTAAATCATTATTTCTAAGATATATTTCATTTTCTAATTGTAATTTAGATTCTTTTAATGAAGATAAACTATCGTGTATTTTTTGATCATTTGCTTTATACTTACTTCTTTCTTGTAGTAATTGTTTTTCTCCATTTAATTTTTCTTCTTCTTTAATTAAAGAAAGTAATTTTTCTCTTAATTCATTTATTTCTATTTCTAATTTAGATAATTCGTTTTTCTTTTTTATTAAATCGGATTCAAAACTATTAGAACTTACACTAGTATTAAATATCTCTGTTGTTATTTTTTCTTTTCTTTCTTTGCTACTATTATAGTTATAATTGATCTTTCCTATTTCTTCTGCTAATAAAGCAACTTCTACTTTTTCTAATTTTTCTTTTGTATCTAAATATTTTCTAGCTTCTTCAGATTGAATTCTTAATGGTTCTACTTGTACTTCTAATTCGGAAATTATATCATTAACTCTATTCATATTATCATGAGTTTTATCAAGTTTATGTAGAGCCTCTTCTTTTCTCTTTTTATATTTTAATACACCAGCAGCTTCTTCAAATATACTTCTTCTATCACTAGCATTCGTAGATAATATCTTATCTATTTCTCCTTGAGAAATAATATTAAAAGATGTTTTACCTATACCACTATCCATAAATAGATCTATTATATCTTTTAAACGACATTTATCTCCATTTAAGAAATATTCATTTTCCCCACTACGATATACTCTTCTTTTTATTTGTACTTCATTATATGGAATGTTTAAATAATTATCTGAGTTATCAAAAGTTAAAGATACACTAGCAACATTTAATGGACTTCTAGATTTACTTCCAGCAAAAATAACATCAGTCATACCACTATCTCCTCTTAGTGATTTAACTGATTGTTCACCTAAAACCCAACGTACAGCGTCTACTATATTACTTTTACCAGATCCGTTTGGTCCAACTATACAGGTTGTTTTATTATCTAAGGATATAGTCAATTTATCTGCAAATGACTTAAATCCTGTTGCTTGTATTTCCTTTAAGTACATATAAACACTCCTATTCTCACTAATAAAATTATACAATTATATAAAAAAAATGTAAATAAAAAGAAGTCCTTAGACTCCTTATATATTCATAATAATTAATAGAATTATTAAGATAATTATGATAATACCTAAGATGTATAAATAGATAGTGTTTTTATCATCTTCATCAGTTAAAACTTGACTCTCATAATCATTTTCATCATATTCAACACTATTAGTATTAACCAATACATGTTTTCTATTTTCTTTAAGATCTTCTTCAGTATAGATTGGAGATTTATCATCTTTACTCATAATTACCTAAATCCTTTCTATTTCTTTATTAATTTAAGTATATCACTACCAGTAACATATAAAGCTAAAATAATAATTAATATAAATCCTACTGTATTAATCATATTTTCTGTTTCGGATTTCATTGGTTTTCCTCTTATTTTCTCAATTAATAATAAGAAAATTCTTCCTCCGTCAAAAGCAGGGAATGGAATTAAATTCAAGAATCCAATATTAATACTTAATAAAGCAGTTAATTGGATCAACGTAGCTATTCCATATTCTTTAGCTTCTCCAACAGTAGAATATATACCAACCGGTCCACTTAAACTACCTACACTTAATTTACCAGTAAATAATGAACCTAATACTATAATCATTTGTCTAATCATAGCACCAGTTTTTTCAAAAGCATAAACAACTGCATTTATAGGTCCATGTTTATATGAAGTAACAAAAGTTATTCCATAATAGTATTTTGTTTCTCCATCTAATATATCTTTCTTTGGTTTAATAGTATAAGTCTTAATACTCTTATCTTCTTTTCTAACAGTAATATCTAAATCAGATCCTTCTTTGACAAGAAGAAGTCTAACTTGTACATCATCCATAGTTCTAGTCTTATGACCATTTATTTTAATTATTTTGTCTCCTACTTCAACTCCAGCTTTCTCCATTGGATAACCTTCAGTTAAATTAGTAATAGTTGTATCCATATTAGGAGCACCAAATATTAGACCAATTAAAAATAATAAAATAATAGCTAAAATGAAGTTATTACCAGCTCCAAAGAATAATATTAGAAATCTTTGCCATATAGGTTTAGCAAATAATTTCTTATTTTTAGGAATCTTTTTACCTTTGTCGTCAGTTTCTTCTCCATCTTCTCCAGCAAGAGCACAATATCCACCAATTGGTATTGCTCTTATAGAATAATCTGTTTCTCCTTTTTTCTTTCCCCATAATTTGGGTCCCATACCAATAGAAAACTCATGAACATAAACTCCAAATTTCTTTGCAAAAAAGAAATGACCAAATTCATGAACTAATACTATAACACCTAAAATTATGATAAAAATTAATAAAGTACCTAATCCACCTATCATAGTATCACCATAAATAATAGAAGACCTAAAACTACAAAGATTGAACTATCTAATCTATCTAATACTCCACCATGTCCTGGAATAAGATTAGAGAAATCTTTTAATCCATAATATCTCTTAATCGCAGAGAAAACTAAATCTCCTATTTGTCCTATAATAGTTAAAATAAAAGTTACACCTATAATAATAGATAACTTAATAGAAGGATTAATACATGTTATAAAGAATATTACACTAACTGCAGTTCCCATAACACTTCCACCTACACAACCCTCAATAGTCTTTTTAGGACTAATTTTAGGACAAACTTTATTTCTACCTATTAATGTACCAGTTACTAATGCAAATGTATCTGTTATACAACTGATCAATAATACATATAAAACATAATTTAAATCATAATTTCTTAATAAAATAACCATATTTAAAGATAAACCTATAAATAGAGTTGCTCCGATTAAGAATAAAGCATCATCTACATTATATTTCTTATTATCATTAATAAATACAATTGGAAATAATAAGAAGAAAATCATAAATGCTACTAATCTATAATCAATAGATATAACTAGATTAGTAGATTGATAATTATTCATAGTTAGAAAAGCTACTAAAATATAAGAACATAATTCCATACCAAAAGGTATTTTCTTTTTAGTTTTTCTAACTTTAAATATTTCATATAAAGCCATAATAGATACTAATAATACTAAAATATCAAATGGTATACCACCAATTACCAATAATGGTACACATATTAATATCAATAATAAAGCACTAAGTATTCTAGTTTTCATCTAACCACCAAACCTTCTTTTTCTTTTATTATATTCATCAATAGCTAAATCAAATTCCTTTTCTTTGAAATCAGGGAAATATACAGGAGTAAAATATAACTCACTATATGCTAATTGATATAACATAAAATTACTAATTCTTTCTTCTCCACTAGTTCTAATCATTAAATCTATTGGAGGAAGATCTTGATATAAATAACTATTAAAATCAAAATTATCTAAATCAACTTTTCCATCTTTATAATCTTTTGCTAATTTCTTAGCAGCATCTTCAATCTCGGCTTGACCACCATAATTAAGACATATATTAAAGACACCAACAGTTCCATCTTTAGTACGTCTTTCAAGTTCACTTATTGCTTTAACTACATCTGGACGTAAATTATCTCTTCTACCAGATATAACAACTTTAATACCATTCTTTTCAAATTTAGAACAAGTAGATTTAAACTTCTTAATTATTAAATCCATTAGGTATCCTACTTCTTCTTCGCTTCTTTTAAAATTTTCTGTAGAAAAAGCAAATACGCTTAAATATTTAACTCCACTCTTAAAAGCATACATTCCTGTTTCTTCTAGAGTTTTACTACCTTCTAAATGTCCTAAACTAGCTTTTTTTCCTTTTTCTTTAGCCCATCTTCTATTACCATCCATGATAATAGCCACATGATTAGGAACAATTCTATCACTCATATTATCACCTATAGAAAATTATAATATATTTTTTTATTATCTACAAGGAAGAAAGACAAAATAAAAAAATATATCTAGTGATATATTTTCCTAAAAACTTTCAATATTAATTTTGATATATTTATTATCTTCTAAGAAACTACTAGCTTGAACTAATGTTCTTATAGCATTAGCTGTTCTTCCATTTTTACCAATTACTCTACCCATATCGTCTTGATCAATCATAACTTCTATAAGCATTTCATTTTCATTTTCAGTTTCGAATTCTTTAACACTAACTGAATCTTTATGAAGAGCAACTGCTTTAACCAATTCTTCTGTTAAACTAACTAAATCCATGATTATTTATCTTCTTTCTTAGTTTTAGAATCAGCAAATTTTTTCATAATTCCAGCATTACTTAATAAGTTTCTTACTGTATCAGTTGGTTCAGCTCCATTTTTTAACCATTTTAATGCTACTTCTTCATTAATTTTTACAGTAGCAGGATTTGTTAAAGGATTATAAGTACCAACTAACTCTATATATTGACCATCTCTAGGACGTCTTGAATCACTAGCAACGATTCTATATACTGGTTTTTTCTTTGCACCCATTCTAGTTAATCTGATTTTAACTGCCATATATTTCTCTCCTCCATTTCCCAAGTTCATATGTATTATATGATATTCTTATTCTTGTGTCAACACTTTTTTATTAACATTTATTAATCTTTTATAAAAACTATTCTTCATAAATTAATTCGAAATTTTCTAATTCTTTAGTTAGTTTTCCCTTTCTCAAATAGACAATTTTTTCATCTTCGACTTTAATAATTGTAGATGGACTACTTTCAACTATTCCACTATCTTCAATGTAATCTATATACTTTTTCATATCTTCATCGATCATATCTACACTAATAATATTATTTTGATTTGAGATATTCGCACTAGTACCAATTATAGGTTTATCTAGTCTTCTTATAATTTCAATCATTTCTTCACTATTTGGCATCATAACACCAACTGTTTCATTATGAGTTAATTCAAAAGGTAAGAACTCATTTCTTCTTAAAATTATAGTTAATTCACCAGGCCAAAATTTCTCAATAATTGCCTCTTCTAATGGAGTTAATTCTTCTACATATCTTTTTAACATATCAATAGAAGATACTAATATTAATAATGGTTTAGAAGTAGCTCTTTTTTTAGCATTATATACTTTATTAATTACATATGTATCTGTAGCATCTCCTAAAATACCATAAATAGTACCAGTTGGAGCTATAACTAAACCTCCACTAGCTATAACATCAACTATTTTATCTATATTCATAATATCGTCTCCCTCTAAAACTATTTCTTATTATTATTTTATAAAAACATTAAAAAAAGAGCAATTAAATTGCCCTTTTTACTTAACTATTTTTTCTATTTGTATATAATACTAATCCAGATCCTAAACCTATCATGAAGATTCCTGCTACTGCAGCGAATACTTTTTCAGGTGCATCTACACCAGTATCAGGTACTTCAACACATTCTTTGTTGTAAGTTGCTTTAGAAACTTCTCTTCCATCATTACCAAAGTATTTGTCTCCAACTTTTTCACAAACATGTTTGAAGCAAGATAATTGATATTCAATTTCAGTAACTTCATTTCCATCTTTATCGAAATAAGTATCATCTACTTTTTCGCATTTATGTTCATTACATTCTTTATTGTATTGAGATTCAGAAACTTCTTTTCCATCTTTACCATAATAAGTATCATCTACTTTTTCACAAATATGAGTAAAGCAAACTTTCTTATATTCTTCTTCAGAAACTTCTTTTCCATCTTTATCATAATAAGTATCATCTACTTTTTCACAAATATGAGTAAAGCAAACTTTCTTATATTCTTCTTCAGAAACTTCATTTCCTTCTTTGTCATAGTAAGTTCCATCTACTTCTTCACATTTATGTTCGAAACATACCTTTTTATAGTTAGCTTTTGTTGTTTCTTTACCTTCTTTATCGTAGTATTTATCTCCTACTTTTTCACAAATATGTTTGAAGCAAGCTTGTTGATATCCTGTTTCAGTTGTTTCTCTTCCCTCTTTATCATAGTATTTACCATCTTTTATAGTACAAGAGAAACAAGCTTTCATATATCCAGCTTCAGTAGTTTCTTTACCTTCTTTATCGTAGTATTTATCTCCTACTTTTTCACAACTATGAGAAAAGCATTGTTGTTTATATCCAGCTTCAGTAGTTTCTTTTCCATCTTTACCATAGTACTTATCTCCAACTTTTTCACACTTATGAGTAAAGCATTGTTGTTTATATCCAGTTTCAGTTGTTTCTTTTCCATCTTTACCGTAGTACTTATCTCCT
>CACYBN010000006.1 GCA_902772675.1 uncultured Erysipelotrichaceae bacterium | reverse complement strand
TGATTTATATAATTATACAATGTATAGAAATATATATGTTTATGATGCGAATAAAGAATTAATACCAATTCCATTTATAGAAACATATCTAGTAGAATATTTATGTGATATTTTAAAAAATAATCCTAAAGCATTTGAATTATATCCATTCTTAAGTGAATTTGTGTTAGAAGATGGTACTTTTAGAACTACTCATATTATAGAAAGATATTTAGAAGAATATGGTACTAGTGAAGAAAATACTATATATGATTTAGCTTTTGTTGAATTACTTTATGATCCTGATTTTGAACAAGTTCTTCTTCCAAGATTTGTAGATAAATTACATGATTTAACATGTAAAATATTGTTAATAGGTCAAGACAAAGCTAAGAAATTATTAGATAGAAGTAAAGCACCAGCAGATATAGTAACAACTGATATAGAATATACTTTATTAGGTATTAGTGAATCTGTTATGTTAAATAATATTTTAGAATATATAGGAAGACATGAAGAAGAATTATTATCTTTTGAAAGTCCTGTATTAAATGAAAGATTAGATAGATTTAATAATACTGTTAAAGAAATAGTAGATAGTAAAGATAAATATGCAGAAGAAGTACAAGAAAATATTTCTTTATTGAGACCTTTTGATTTTAAAACTAAGTCTAATCAAAAAAAATTAGGAGATAATTATAATGGTAATGTATGATTTCCTAGAAGCTAAAATAAAACAATTATTAGATAAGGGTATTTTAAGAGATATTTTATTATCAACTCATAGTAGTAATATTGCAGATGAAGATAGTAATTTTACTAGATATATTATTAATAATTATGAATTTAATATCTATGATAGATGTATGAGTGATATGGAATATTCAGCTACTATGAAATCATTCTTAAATGAATTATATTCTTGTGCTCGTATAGAGAGATCTTTATTTTATAGTGATGCTTTACTAGAAAAAGACACTTTTGAAGTAGTATATAGAGCATATGATAGTGAAAAAGCTAAACAGTTATGTATTGTAAAAAGTTATTGTAATCAAGAAGTAGTAGGTTATTTTAATGGATATAGAGGTACAGATGAATTAATTTTTAAAGGTCATAGACCATTCTTTTCATATTTAATAAGTGATATAGAGTCAGATAAAAAGTATTATGAATATTTATATAAAAGAATTTTAGAATTAGATAATGAAGGACATAATTTACCATTTGTAGTAAAAGAATTTGCACTTAATTATACTTATTTCTTAGCTACAAAGGAATTAGGATTAGAAAGATGTCTATTTATTACTTGTGGTTATTATAATGGTGTAAATGAGTCTAATACTGTATTAACTAATCATGGAGATTTAATGTTTGTTTCAACTAGTAAAAATCCATTAATTGATTATAAAGATCCAGAAGATTCTTTAACTTCTTTACAAGAAAAAATAATTAATATTGCACATGAAGTATGGCATTGTAAGAAATATCAAGAAGCTAAAGAAGGAAAATATAATATAGGAAGTATTTATATGTTATTAGATTCTATGTTAGGAACTTATGGAAGAAAAAAAGGAGAATTATTTACTGATTTCTACGGATTAAATCATGATTCACTATATTCAGAATACGAAGCTAATTTATATGGTCTAGACTTCTTTAAAAGAGTAATGTCTATTATTGGTTTTGATACTTCTAAAGTTAATAGTTGTGATGTTCAAGGACAAGTAGATGAATATACTAAATATCGTAGATATTATCTAAGAAAAGGAGATTCATCTGTATGTTCAACAATATTTAAAGAAGTATTTTATTACGATTTTATAAATAGTATTTTAGAAAGAGATAAAGATTATAAATCTACATATAAATTATTAGGTGATTTTTTTGCATTTAATGAAAAAGGAGGTATAGATGTATATAGAACAATCAAAAAATATTTAAGTAAAGAAGAGTCTCCATATGAAGAATCTCCATATGATTTTATATTATTAATGATTGTTTATAGAAATCTAACTGAGGCAATTATTGAAAGAAATCCTAGTAAAAAATTAGCTCTTAGATTTATTGAATTAGGTAATAGAGCAGTTTCTGATACCTTAGAATCTACTAATTATGATGAAGTAGATGAAATAACAAAAAATAATATAAATAATAATAATTATAGTAATGTTAAAATAGCAGTAGGAATAAAACGTTTTATTACTGTTTTAGACAAATATATAAATGTAGATGATGAAATAAGATTAAGAATAGATTTATTTGAAGATAATTTAAATAAATTAAGTAATATGGGTTCTGATTTTGATGATGAGACTAGAGAAATAATTAATATTTATTTAAAAGGTGATAAAGGTAATTCTAAAAAAATAGAACTAGATCCAAAAAAATAAGAGTAATTATTATAGATATTACTCTTTTTTGATGATATAATCTATTTAGAATAGGAGATTGCTATGAAAATAAGAACAAATCTAACAAGAAATTTTCTTAAAATTTATAGTGAAGCTAAGGGTGTTGCTAGAGCTAAAAAGTATATTCTAAAAAGTGGAAGTAGTAATTCTGTTAATTATATTGCTTCTTTAGTATTAGAATTTTTAATAGTGCTATGTATTGGATATTGTTTATTATTATCTAGTAATATTTGTATAAGTGTTTTAGGTTGTTTAGTAGTTATATCTGATTGTTTATTTATACTAGTAAAATTATTTAGTATAATTTGTATTTATGAATATAGATATAATACTTATTTTTCTGATAGTTTAACTATTAATGAAGAAGGTATAAGTAATGAATCATATTATGATATTAAAATGACTTTTAAATGGTCTAAAATATTAGCAATTGTTTATAAAAAGAATTGTATAGTTATTTTAACTGATACACCTGTTTATTTTTATATAAGTAGAAATGAAGAAAAAAAATTGTTAAAAGCAATTGATAGATATCATAAAAATGTAAGAATAATAAGTAGATAATATCTACTCTTTTATTTTTTGTGATATAATTATTATGACAATAGAGGAGGTTTTTTTATGTCAAAAATAAAAGTTGTTGAAGTTGGATGCGGAAAAATGGCAAAATATGCCATGAGATACGTATTTGAAAAAGGGGCAGAAGTAGTAGGTGCTGTAGATATTAATCCTAATGTAATTGGTAAAGATATTAGTGAAATCATGGGTGGAGAAAACCGTGGTGTTACTATTGAACATGTAGATAATTTAGGAGAAGTTTTAGATAGAACAGGTGCAGATATTGCAATTGTTATGACTATGAGTTTAGTAAATGATATTAGAGATGTATTAAAAACTATAGTTACTCATAGAGTAAATGCAATTACTACTTGTGAAGAAGCTTTCTATGCTGGAAATAGTAATAAATTAGTATTTAATGAAATTGATAGTTTAGCAAAAGCTAATGGAGTAACAGTAACAGGATGCGGATATCAAGATGTATTCTGGGGTAATTTAATTAGTGTAATAGCTGGATCTACTCATACTATTACTAAAATTAAAGGATCTTCTAGTTATAATGTAGAAGACTATGGTATTGCTTTAGCAAAAGCTCATGGTGCTGGACTTTCTTTAGCTGAATTTGATGAAAAAGTAGCTAAACCTAGTGAATTATCTAGTGAAGAAATAAATAAACAAATCGAAGAAGGAACATTTGCCCCAAGCTATATGTGGAATACAGTAGGATGGTTAGCAGATGACTTTGGTTTACATATTACTAGTATGACTCAAAAATGTGTACCAATGACTAATGAAAAAGATGTTAATTCTACTACATTAGGAATGGTTGTAAAAGCAGGAGACGCTACTGGTATGAGTGCAGTTGTAACTGCTACTACTGAAGAAGGAATTATTCTTGAAGCTGAATGTATTGGTAAAGTATATGATGAAACTGAATTCGATAAGAATGAATGGACTATTTATGGAGAACCAGATACTACAGTAATAGTTAATAGACCAGCAACAGTAGAATTAACTTGTGCTGATATAGTTAATAGATTACCAAATGTAATCAAAGCAGAACCTGGATTTGTTCCAACTACTAAAATGGGAACTCCAAGATTTAAAAAAGATAGTTTAGATACTTATTTATAAGATTAAAGCACAATAGTGCTTTTTTTCTTTTTATAAATATTTTATAATATTCTTATTGGAGGTCTATTATGGGAAAAATAGAATATGAAGTGAGAATATTGGAAATAGATCATGAAGATGTAATAAAAAGATTAGAAGCTTTAGGAGCTGAATTTATATTTGATTCAATGCAAAAAAGATATGTATATGATGTTAAACCAGTTCAACCTAATAAATGGATAAGACTAAGACAAAATCAAGATGGTACTACTTTAACTATAAAAGATTTAAGTGCTAAAACTATTGATGGAACAAAAGAGATAGAAATAAAAGTAGATGATTTTGATACTACTAATGAATTATTAGAAGAATTAGGATATTTTAATAGAGGTTTTCAAGAAAATAGAAGAGTTCAATATCGATTAGATGGTGTAGAAATAGACTTAGATAAGTGGCCATTAATTCCTGAATATTTAGAAATAGAAGGTCATAATGAAGAAGAAGTTTATAGAACTGTTGAAAGATTAGGATTTTCTAAAGATGATATTGTTACTCTAGATGTTTCAAGTATTTATACTCATTACGGATATGATGGTGAAAGGTTAGCAGACTTGAGCTTTTCAATGGAAGAAAAGTGATATTTTATATCACTTTTCTTTGTTATACTTATTACTGTAGAGTAGTTGATGAATATATGAATAATAAGAAGGCTTTTACAATAATAGAATTGAATGCAGAAAAATATTATTATTGATAAAAATATTGGTGAAAATGGAAAATCCTTTAGAGTTAAAATAAAAAGGTAACTATAATAGTTACTTTTTTATTTTTCTAATAATTGGCATTTATAATTATCTAATAATTCATTTACCTGAATTGGATTATATATTTTTTCGATAAAACAAAATCTTATAATTAAATCTCTATTATTATTTTTAGGCAATGAATAAGAAGCACTTTCAAGTAATTTTTCTATTTCTTTTTCAGTAAGTTCTAAAGATAAACCTAAAAGAATAACAGTATTTTTACTAGGATGATATTCTGGATTATTTCTAATTTTAGAAAAAGTCCTTCTATCTATATTAACTTTATTATAAACATCACTATCTTTTAAATTTTTATTATCTATAAAAGAAAATAATAATTTCTGAAAGTCATTCTCATTTTTATTATTATCTATAAATTGATCTAGAGATGATTCTTCTAAATTTATAAAGTCATATGATTCAAAAGATTTAGCTTTACATGCTCTAAATAATTGTTCATGTTCTATATTGTTTTCAATATATATTTTTAACTTATCTAATA
>CACYBN010000005.1 GCA_902772675.1 uncultured Erysipelotrichaceae bacterium | reverse complement strand
TAAGAAGTGGATTAAGTTATACATATATGAGACAAAATTGGATAGCTAAAAATGAGTGTTATGAATATAAAGCTAATGCTCCTAATGAAAATTCATTCCCTAATTTAGGTATTTGGATTAGATATGGTGGTTCAACTAAATGGTTAGTAGGAATTTGTGATAAAGCAGGTAACTGTACTCATTTAACAGGTACTACTAAATGTACAGATAGTGGATATACTTTAGATAGAACTGATGGAGCTTATAAAATAAATTGTTCTAATTTTAATAAATATGGTATTTAATAAAAAGATATTCATATAAAAAGTGATAGAATACACTTCCAAAAGGAGGTGTTTTTCTATGGCTACAAAAGGAAATAGTAATGGAAGATATAAAGAGAGGCAAATCAATAAATTATCTATCTTTTTTAATAAACTCTATGAAAAATATATTAAATAATTATTTTTATGATACAATAATGTTGGTGGTTTTATGAAAAAAGTTAATGATATTATTAATACTAATAAAGATTTATCACTTAAATTAAAACAATCTTATATGAATGCTTATCAAGATAAGAATTTTAAGAGTTTAGTAGATTCTTTAGATCTTACAGATGATACCTTAATGAAGTATACTTCTCGTTTAGAAGATTGTTCTAAAGAATATGGTAATTGTAAGGGATGTAAAGGATTAATTGAATGTAAAAATAATGTTAAAGGATATAGATTATGCCCTAAAGCAAATAAAAATATTATTAATTTTTCATATGTAGCTTGTAAATATACTATTAAAGAAGAATATAAAGATAATGTAACTTTATTTGATACACCTAAAGAGATTAGAGAAGCTTCATTATCTAGTGTATATACTAATGATGTTAATAGAATAGATATTTTAAAGAAAATAAAAAGTTATTATACTAATTATTTTAAAGAAGATAGAAATAAAGCAATCTATTTATATGGTAGTTTTGGTAGTGGAAAGACTTATTTAATATCTGCGCTTTTAAATGAACTTGCAAAGAAAAATGTTAAAAGTATTATAGTACACGTGCCTGAAATGTTAAGAGATTTAAAAGAATCATTTGATTCTGATTATAGAGAAAAATTTTTATTACTTAAAACGGTACCAATATTATTATTAGATGATATTGGAGCTGAATATTTAACACCATGGACTAGAGATGAGGTATTAGAACCTTTATTACATTATAGAATGAATGAAAATCTTCCTACATTTTTTACATCAAATTTAACTATGGAAGAACTAGAAAAACATTTTATTTTATCTAATACTAGTATAGATAGAATAAATGCTAGAAGAATTATAGAAAGAATAAAAAAGTTGGCTGAGCCTGTGTCATTGATTAGTAAAAACATAAGGAGTTAGGCAATGGATTATCAATTAGAATTAGAAAAGATATTAGATGGAGAAAAGAATCCTAATAGAAGATTAAATCGGCTTATTGGATTGCTAAGAAAAGCAATTAATAAGTTTGATTATAAGGGAAATTTTGTTGGAATTAGCGATATTTTTAAACAAATATTTTCTATTAGGGAAGTAGCTTCTAGACGTACTAAAGATTCTATTGATAAGAAGTTAAAAATAGTATTTGAGAAAGTAGTTTTTTTATTATCTACTAAACCAGCATATATAAGTAAAGAAGATGCTAATTATGAAGAATTAGAAAAAATACATTCGTTGTTTATGGCTCTTTATCCAACTAAAGCTTCTAAGAAAAAGATTGATAAAAGGGAAGTAAATATGCATGAATTGTTTTCTTTTATGATATTTACTAATAGAGATGATGTTATTACTAATAGAGCTATAGAAACTCAAGCTCAATTAGTTAATTCTTTTAATGCAGATGGAGAGAGTATAGTAGAAGTACTAACTAAAAGATATTTAGAAACTTTATCTAAATATTTAGTATCAGGTAGGATTAATTATTCTAATGATTTATTATATTTTTATGACGTTTTAGATAGACTTATTAATGGAGAGAATTCTACTTTTGTATATACAGAAGATATAAAAATAAAATGTATGTTATTAATAGATAAATTTTTAGATAAAGATTTATATATAATTGATAAGATTACATCTAGTGAAGTGGCTCATTATATAAAAAAAATAACTTCTATAATAAAAGAAGAACCAATGGATTTTTCATTAGAAGATTTAACTAATGAAACTCATGTTAATTTAAATCCTAGCTTAGCTGTAATGTTTACTTCTAGAAATCTTTTTGATTCTGTAGATGAATTTGAAATAAGAGATCATACTGATGAAGTAATTGTTACAATTGATGGTGAAAAAACTGAAGTATTAGATGATGGCATATCTGCTAAAGTACTAGATAACGGTAATTATTTATTAGGTGTTCATATCGCAGATCCATATGGATTATTAAGTCAAGAAGAATCTATTTTAAGAGATGCATATGAAAAAACTATATCTTTATATTATGGTGGAGAACCAGTTCATATTTTTCCTGAAGATGTAGCAAGAGAATTATCTTTAGCAGAAGGAAAAGATAGATTATCATTAAGTTATTATTTAGAAATTACTGATACAGGTATTATTATTCCTGAACATTTAATTGTTAGAAAAACAGTTGTTAATATCACTAAGAGATTAAATTATAAACAAATAGATTCAAATGAAACTTTTGATCCTGGAGTAGATGAAACTATTAGAGTATTAAAAGAAATAACTTCAGCTTTACAAAAAAGATTAAAACATATGAGTTCTAGAGAAAAAACTGATGATTGCGTTGGTATTGATGGAGAGAGTAATCAAATGGTAACTCTTTCTATGTTAGCTCTTAATATAATAATTTCTAATTATATGGCTAAAGAAAAATTACCTTTTGTTTATGTAGCTAATCAATTTAGTGATAAAAGAATAGAAAATATGGAAAAAATAAAAAAATATACTGGAGTAGATAAAGATACTAGAGGATTAATAAGACAATTACAATATTCTTCTCCTAGAGCTTTTTATACAGCTGATCCTGAATTAAAACATCAATCTTTAAGAGGTATTAATTATGGTAGAGTAACTTCTCCTCTTATAATGTTTGGTGATTATCTAGCTTCAGAAGCAGTTCATTTATTTATAATAAATAAGAATACTGATAGTCGTGTTATTGAAGGGAAAAAAGCAGAATATAGTGCTAGATGTCATTATATGAATGAAAGAATTAAAGCTATAGGTTATTTTAAAGAACATTATAGATTTACCAAAAAAGATAATTAATACTTTAATTTATTGGTTTTTTGTGTTAATATTGTTAATGAAATGCGTTTGGATAAGAAATATGATTTATTATCTAACTATTATAGAGAGTTTACGTTTGGTGGAAGTAAATATAGATTTAATAAATTACTCTTCTTAGAGCAGGACCTTAATAGGATTCCCGGGGGTAACTCGTTATTTAATTAAGTAAATAGAAGGATGGTACCGTGTTAAGCACTCCTACATTAATTTGTAGGAGTTTTTTATTTGGGAGGTGTAATAATGGAAAAATATGCTTATGGTAAAGAAGTCTTAAATATGATGTTATGCCTTCTAAATGATAATGGACTTAGAAAAGTAGATATAAGTAATCAAGTAAAAAAGGTACCACCTACATATTTATTATCGAGATGGGAAGGTACTACTGAAATAACCAGTAAACATTTGATAGAGAGAATAATTGCTGAAAAAATAAGAACTTATGATTGTTTATTAGCATATAATGATTTACCAGAAATGTATGATAATTATTTAAATGGAGTTACATCTATAGATGCAATAGTTACCTTATTAGGTAGTCCTAATAAAAGAGTAATTTCTACAATATCTAGTAAATATAATGACTTTTTTAATAAATATTTAGAAGAAGAAGAAAAACAAAAAGGACAAGGACTATATCAAAGTGAAGGGAATGATATAGCATTAAGAAAATAAATAGATTTTAGAAGGAGTGTATTATGATAAATATAAAAGAAGATCCTAAATTAAATATATTAAACCACTCTTGTGCTCATTTATTGGCTCAAGCAGTTAAACATTTATATCCAGAAGCTAAATTTTGGGTAGGACCAGTAGTAGAAGAAGGTTTTTATTACGATATAGATTTAGGAGACGAAGTAATTCGTGAAGAAGATTTAGAAAAAATAGAAAGAGAAATGAAAAAATGTTCTAAAGATAACAAAAGAATAGTTAGAAGAGAATTAACTAAAGAAGAAGCTTTAGAAATGTTTAAAGATGATCCATATAAATTAGATTTAATTAATAGAATGGATGAAGATAATACTGTTATTTCATGTTATTCTCAAGGAGACTTTACTGATCTTTGTAGAGGCGGACATGTTGATTCAGTTAAAGAATGTAAAAACTTCAAGTTATTAAAGTTCTCAGGTGCTTATTGGAAAGGGGATGCTAATAACAAGATGCTTCAAAGAGTATATGGAGTATGTTTTAGAACTCCTGAAGAATTAGAAGCACATTTAGCTGAACTTAAAGACGCAGAAGAAAGAGATCATAGAAAAATTGGTAAAGATTTAGGAATTTATATGATGTCTGAATTAGTTGGAAGAGGACTTCCAATGTATTTACCAAATGGATTTACTTTATGGAATTTACTTGAAGACTATATAAGAAAAGAAGAGTTAAAAAGAGGATACTTACATGTACAAACTCCTCCTTTAGGAAATGTTAACTTATATAGAACAAGTGGACATTTAGATCATTATAGAGATGCAATGTTCCCAATTATGCAAGTAGAAGATGAAGAATATGTACTTCGTCCTATGAACTGTCCTCATCATATGGTTATGTATGGTAATGACATTCATTCATATAAAGAATTACCAATTAGAATTGCTGAAGTTGCAAGAGATTGTAGATATGAATCAAGTGGTTCTCTAAAAGGTATTGAAAGAGTTAGAACATTCTGTCAAAATGACTGCCATATTTTCTGTACTCCAGATCAAATTGAATCAGAATTCAAAGCATTCGTTGATTTAATGTTAGAAGTATATAAAGAATTAGGTATTAAAAATTATAGATTTGAATTATCACTAAGAGATAAAGAAGATAAAGTTAAATATCATCAAGATGATGAAATGTGGGATTTAGCTGAAAATAAACTAAGAGAAGTATTAAATGACTTAAATATTGAGTATGTTGAAAAAATAGGTGAAGCAGCATTCTATGGACCTAAACTAG
>CACYBN010000004.1 GCA_902772675.1 uncultured Erysipelotrichaceae bacterium | reverse complement strand
TATTATTAACAATTTCACCAACAATAGCTATTTTACATATATCTTTATCTATATTTACTATTTCACCAACAATTTTTGTATCATTTTCAGAAAAAACTACATGTACATTAATCAAATTAGGTTGATTAGAAACATCTAGTCCTAATTTTACAAAAACAAAATTTTCTTCAATACTAAAAATCTTACCAATCATACTATCAACCCTATTCTAAAAAAATTATATCACTATCAATATAAAAAAATAAAGAAAAATCATTACTATTTCTCTTTATTCTTTACTCTTTACAATCATAATTGAACTATTATCAATATTTATCTTTTTCTTAATATTCAAAATATCTGAAATAGTTATCTTTTTAATAAAATCAACTATATCATAATCAAAATATGAAAAGTCCACTATATCATTAAAAATATTAGATACTACACTAGCTTCATCATCAGAATTAAATACATTATTAGAAATTGCTACTTTCTTATATCTTTCTACTTCATCAGATGTTATTTCATAATTATTAAAATAATCATTTACTTCATTAATTACTCTTTCATAATCATCAGTTTCAGACCAGAAATTAATATTTACATATTCAGAATCATATTTTCTATCTTCAGAAAAACTAGTAAATATTCCTTCGTTTAATAACTTTTCTCTGAATATTGAAGTATTACCAAATAAAACATTAAATAATATTGTTAAATAAACATCTAACTCTACTGGAGTACAATCAAAATCTGATAGTTTTAATTTCCATCCATAACAAACTTTATTATTAGTAATATTATCTAATTCTAATACTTTATTTTTACAAGAAACTTCTCTACTTTCTTTAGGATCTATATATTTAGGTATTTCCTGATATTTCTTATTATTTAAACTTTTATTATTTTTAATTAATTTTAATACTTCTTCTACATCAAAATTACCTGCTACTAATAAAATCATATTATTAGGATGATAAAAATTATTATATACAAGATATAAATCTTCTTTAGTAATCTTTCTAACTGTTTCTTCTGTTCCTCCAATTGGAACTCTATAATTATGATTATTATAAATCATCTTATTCATTTCTTGTTCCATTATCCATGAAGGATTATCATTAATCATATTTACTTCTTGAACAATAATATCTTTTTCATTTTCAACATTTTCTGAAGTAAAATATGGACTATTAACAAAATCTAATAAGTAATTTAAATTATTTTCAAAATTACTAGTACCAGAACAATAATAAATCGTAGATTTATATCCAGTAGAGGCATTTGAATAAGTACCACTTTTATTAAAATATTCAAATGGTTCAGGTCCACTTTCTTGAGCAAACATTTTATGTTCTAAGAAATGAGCTACTCCCCATGGAACATGTACTTCTTTTCCATCTAAAATAAAATCAAAATTGTTAGATCCATATTTAGTTCCATAGCAAATGTAATAACTCTTTTTCTTTGGAAAAGGTATTAGATATACCTCTAATCCATTAGATAATTTTTCATTATAAATATCTATTCCTGTTCCTTTAAAAGCTCTCTTATTCACTATCTTCACCTCCTAAAAGGAAGATAATTTCTTTATGAATTTTACTAGCAAAATCTTTTATTTCATCTACAGTTATCTTTTTAATTATTTCTTTTCTTTCATCGATTAAAGCACTACCAAATAATTCATGTTGATAATATAAAGATGCTATTTGTACTTGAGAATCATATATCCTATCAAGTTTTTCTAAATAACCATTTCTTACTTTATCAAGTTCTTCTAATGTTAGATTATTACAAATATCAGACATTTCTCTGTCTACAATAGAATTAACTTCATCTAGATTACTCTTATTAATACCAGAACTTATATAAAATATTTCATTCTTTTTATCATAATTAGAATAAATATAATAACATAGTCCCTTTTCTTCTCTAACTTTATTATGTAATCTAGCTTCAGTATTACCACCTAATATTAAATTATATATAGGTAAAACATAATCTAGTTCATACATACTAGGATTATCCATTTTAAATCCTATATTTAGTTTTCCTTGAACAGATGGATAATCTTCATTAATAGTTTTAACTTCTTTATTTTCTATTTTATGTATGAAATATATATCATCTAAAGACTTATTATTAAATTTAAAATTATTAGAGAAATATTCTTCTAAAGAATTAAAATCTATATCTCCAACTACAAATACTTCTACATGAGTATTATCCATAAAATATTTATAAAAATCATATAAACTTTCAGGTGTAATTTTTTCTACTTCATCTAAATATCCAAACTCATGTAAAGAATAGATATCATCACCAATATTATCTATCATACTTACTAAACTATATTTAGCAGGATCTTCATATATTCCTTTGATATCAGTAATAGTATTATTCATAATAGTATTAAAACTATCTTTATCAAAAGATTTATTTTTTATATTAGGATTAAAAATAATTTCTTTTAATAAATCTAATGATTTAAAGAAATTACCTTTTTCTGTATATTCATCATTTAAACATGATAAAGAAAAATTACAATTATAATAATTACCCATTTTATAATTAAGAATATCTACTTCACTAGAATATAAATTTTCTTTTTCTATTTCTAGTTCTCTTCTAGTACTATATTTCTTAGAAGAAAAATCTAATATACTAAATAAAAAATTAGACTTAGTAATTACTTCTTTACTTGTAGGAATACTAAATATTACATCTACAGTTATTGATTTAAAATTATCTATATTAATCATATGTAAATTATAATTATCTATTTTAGTTTTCTTATATTTCATAAAATCACCAATAAAATTATATCACAAAAAAAGAGTATTTCTACTCTCCTTCATCTATTTCATCTATATCTGCTAGTTCCATATCATTTGTTACTAGTACATCTCTAGGTTTTGATCCACCTTTGCTAGGTCCTACTACTCCTCTTTCTTCTAATAAATCTATTATAGTAGCAGCTCTATTAAATCCTACTTTAAATCTTCTTTGAATCATACTTGCACTAGCTTTTCCTTGTTGTATTACAAATTCTCTTGCTTCATTATATACTGGATCATCATATTTTTCATTTGGACTATCTTTATGTCCTCCAGCATTTCCTTGTTCTGCCGCACTAGCTTCTAGATTTTCAAATCTAGCATCATATGTTGCTATTTGTTGTTTAACTGTCCAGTTAATTATATTTTCTATTTCATCATCACTAACAAATGCACCTTGAATACGTTCTGGAATATTCTCTCCAGATGGTAAGAACAACATGTCACCTTTACCTAAAAGTTTTTCTGCTCCACCCATATCTAAAATAGTACGTGAATCTATTTGAGATGAAACTGCAAAAGAGATACGTGATGGAATATTTGATTTAACTACACCTGTAATGATATCAGTAGATGGTCTTTGAGTTGCTACTATTAAATGTATTCCTGCTGCTCTTGCAAGTTGAGTAATACGCATAATAGAATCTTCAACTTCTTTTGATGCAACCATCATTAAGTCTGCTAACTCATCGATAATAACTACTATATAAGGCATTCTAGGTAATTTCTCATCTTCACTCTTATTAGCATTCTTTTTATCTATCATTTGATTATAAGTAGTAATATTCTTTACTTTAGTTTGTTCAAAAATACTAAATCTAGATTCCATTTCTCCTACTACTTTTTGAAGTGCAATACTTGCTTTTTTAGGATCAGTTACAACTGGAGTTAATAAGTGAGGTACTCCATTATAATTTCCTAATTCAACTTTCTTAGGATCTACTAAAACTAATTTAACTTCATCTGGTTTAGTTCTCATTAAAATAGATGTAATAATACAGTTAATACATACTGATTTACCTGATCCAGTAGCACCTGCTACTAATAAGTGTGGAGTCTTATCAAGTTCACAATATTTAACTTCACCCATGATATTTTTACCTAATCCAACTAGTAATTTACTATCTTTTTTAGATTCAGGTAATTTTTCAAATACTTCTCTAAATGGTACTGCTTGAATAGTCATATTAGATACTTCTATACCTATAGTACTCTTTCCAGGAATTGGAGCTTGAATACGTACATCTTTTCTAGCAATAGCTAAAGAAATTTCTTTATTTAAAGAAACAATTCTACTTAATTTAGTACCATGTCCTACACTAATTTCATATTGAGTTACCGCAGGTCCTATATGAACATCCACCACCTTTGGTTCTCTTATACCAAATTCTAATAAAACATCAACTAATGCGTTACCAATAGTTTCAGTATCTTCATTTTGTTTTTTAGCTTTAGCTGGTTTATTTAATACTTTATCAATTTCAGGTAATACATAATCCTTAGTAGAAGGTATATTTTGACTTTTGAAAATAACACCTGTTTCTGCTAATCTCTCTTCGAATTCTTCTTCACGTTTTTTATCTGCTTCTTTCTTTTCTTCTTTTACTGAAGATTGTTTTTCAACAGTTTCATATAACTCATCTATAGAGGTAATTAATACCCTTTCATCTGGATCTAATTCTTCTTCTATAACTTCACCAGTTTCAGGATCATAATCTATATCTTCTTTTGATCCTATATGAATAACATTTTCTTTTAATTCTTTTAATTTAGTAAATTTAATAAAGTCATAAATAGATGTACCTGTAAATAAACAAATACCACCTATCATTATTATTACAGAAACAATATATGTACCAGAATAATCAAATAATATCTTAAATAAAACACCAAAGAAACATCCTATTAAACCACCACCAGATGATTTAAAATCACCTTTAAATAAGTTACTTATTACTTTAGATGTATCACTAAAGAAATTATTCATTACATTTCCAAAAGCCCCTCCATATAATTTAATATAATGTATATGAAAGAATATAAGTATTCCTATTAATAATATATATAAACCAATTAATTTTTTATCAAAGAATCTTGGATATTCACTTTTTACAAGTAAATATACACCTAATAAAAACAAGAAAATAATAAATATAATATTTAATTTTCCAAAGAATATTATTCCAACCATACGAACTAATTTACCAATAAGTCCAAATGGTTTACCTAAACC
>CACYBN010000003.1 GCA_902772675.1 uncultured Erysipelotrichaceae bacterium | reverse complement strand
TATTCTTTAGCAAAATCCATAGTTTTAGCAGAAGGTCTAACATTAAATCCTAAAATAATAGCATCACTAGCATTAGCTAAAGTAATATCACTTTCAGTAATAGTACCTACTCCACCTAAGACAATATTTACTTTTACACCCTCAACATCAATCTTATTAAGACTTTGTTTAATAGCCTCTAAAGAACCATTAACATCAGTTTTAAGTACAACATTAATTTCTTTACGTCCATCTTGTATAGCACCAAATAAGTCTTCTAAAGACATACCACTCTTATTAGTATCACTTTCTCTAGAACGATTCTTTCTTTGTTCAGAAATAGCTTTTGCTTGTTTTTCTGTTTCGAAAGACATAAACTTATCTCCTGCTTGAGGAACTTCATTTAATCCAGTAATTTCTACTGGAGTAGATGGTTCTGCAGTAACTATATCTTGACCTTTATCATTCTTTAATGTTCTTACTTTACCATAAGAATTACCTACTACTATTGGATCTCCTAATCTTAAAGTACCATTTTGTACAAGTAATGTAGCAACAGTACCAACTTTCTTATCTAAACGAGATTCAATAACAGTACCCATAGCATAACGATTTGGATTAGCTTTTAATTCAGCCATCTCACTTACTAGAATAATACTTTCTAATAATTCTTTAATACCTTCATGAGTCTTAGCAGATATCTTATTAGTAATAATATCTCCACCCCATTCTTCAGGTGTTAATCCATTTTCAGTTAATTCAGCCATAATTCTTTGAACGTCAGCTTCTGGTTTATCAATTTTATTAATAGCTACAATTATTGGTACTTGTGCTGCTTTTGCATGATCAATTGCTTCTTTAGTTTGAGGTTTAACCCCATCATCAGCTGCTACTATAATAACAACAATATCTGTTACACTAGCACCTCTTGCACGCATTTCAGTAAATGCTTCATGCCCTGGAGTATCAATAAATGTTATTTTCTTATCATTTATTTTTACTTGATATGCACCAATTGCTTGAGTTATTCCACCAGCTTCTCCACTTACTACATCTGTTTTTCTAATAGCATCAAGTAATGAAGTTTTACCATGGTCAACATGTCCCATAATAGTAACAACTGGAGGTCTATCTATTAAATCTTTATCATTTTCATGAATTTCATAATTTTCAAAATTAGAAATATCTGCATTCTCTTCTCTAGTTATATCTTTACCATAATCAATTACTAATAATTCAGCAACTTCAAATGATAATGGATAATTTACATTTGCCATTACTCCTAATTTCATTAATTTTTTAATTAGTTCAATTGAAGATACTTTTAATTCAGTAGCAAGTTCAGCTACAGTCATATCTTCTTTATAAATAATCTTTTCTTTTAAAGTTTCATCTTCGTTAGATTGTAATTTATTACGATGTTTATAGATATTCTTTCTTTCTTTTTGGAAATTACTCTTGTTAATTGTATTTTCTACTCTATCTTTCTTAGATTTTACTTTTTCAAGTTTTCTATTAGTTTCTACTTTAATATTATTTTTAGTAATAATATCTTCAACTTTTTCATCTAATTCTTCTTCAGACATTTCATCTTCATCTACAGATTCAGAAACTATATAATCTTCACTATCTTGTATCTCATTATCTAAGAAAATAATATCATCTTCTGTTAGCATTGTTTCTTCATTTTCATATGGGATTTCTAACTTATCACATAATTTGAAAATTTCTTCTAAACTCTTATTAACATCCTCTGAATATTCTAAAATACTCATCATGCTAAATCACCTCTACTTTCTTTATTTTTCTTCTATAATATTTTTTATTTCAGCATATACTTCATCAGTTATATTAACTTCTAAATGTTTACCTAAAGCATTACTCTTTTTAGCTTTTTCTAAAACATTTATATCTTTTTTAATATATGCTCCTCTTCCATTCTTTTTACCTGTTAAATCTACTTCTACATTACCTTCAGGAGTTCTAACTATTCTTAATAAATCCTTTTTAGGTAATTTTTCTTTTGTAATTATACAAGTTCTAAGTATTTCTCTTTTAACTTTCATAATTCACCTAATTTAAGAAATTAATTCCCATTTCTCTAGCTTGTTCTAAATTCTTAACATCAATTTTGTAATGAGTTAATTTTGATGCTAAACGAGCATTTTGACCTTTCTTACCAATAGCAAGAGAGAAATTGTCTTCATCTGCTACTACAATACATTCTTGCTTTTTAGGATCAGTAATAATTACATGTAAATTCTTAGCTGGTTGTAAAGCATTAGCAATAAATACTTCTGGTTCTGGATCATATTTAACTATATCAATCTTTTCTCCACCAATTTCTTCAATAATTCTAGCTATTCTACTTCCTTTTTCACCAATACAAGCTCCTACTGGATCTATATTAGTTTTTTCTGAATAAACAGCAACTTTACTACGACTACCAGCATCTCTTGCAATACTATAAAGTAATACACTACCATCTGCTAATTCAGGTATTTCAAGTTCAAATAATCTTTTTAAGAATCCATAATGTCTTCTTGATAAAAGAATTAACATTCCTCTACCACTACCATCAACTTTAGTAACATATACTTTAATTTGTTTTCCCATTTCAATCTTTTCACCTGGGATACATTCTTTTTTAGGTAAAATACCATTACTTCTACCTAAGTTAATAAAATAGTTATCTACATCTTCAAGTTCAACTTCACCAACTAATAATTCATCTTCTTTTCCACCAAATTCTTCCATAATAGAATTCTTTTCAGCTTCTCTTAATTTTTGAACTATTACTTGTTTAGCAGTTGAAGCAGCAACTCTTCCAAAGTCTTTAGGAGTTACTTCAGTATCTACTGTATCTCCAACTTTTAAAGTCTTATCAATCTTTTGTGCTTCACTTAAAGATATTTCTGTATCTAAATCAATATCTTCAAAATCATCTTCTACTACAGTTAGATATGAATATACTTTAATATCTCCTGTATCTCTATTAATAACTATTTTAGAATTTGTTAAAGAGTCAAAATTTTTCTTATAAGCAGTAGCTAATGCTAATTCCATAGCTTCAAATACTACTTCTTTATCAATTCCTTTTTCTTTTACTACGTTATCAACAGCTTTTAAAAATTCTTTACCATTCATCTTATTATTCTCCTTTTGGTTTAGCATATACATCTAACATATATTGCTCATCTGTTTCATATTCTTTATCTAATATTGGATTTATAATACGTGTTGCTTTAACAACAGTATTTAAATCAATAATAAAATCTGCGTCTAAAGCAATTCTTAAAAAAGTTTCTGTTTCTTCTTTTTCTAAATTTATACTATCAACATGAACATTTAAGTCTTTAATCTTTTCATTGATAATAGGTATTAACTTTTCTTCCATACCCTCCACCTCTCTAATATTATAAAAAGTGGAAGATTTCTTCCACTTGATGTAAATAGATTATAACATAAAATTCTTAAATTACCAACAAAAAAAGCCTATTTTAAGTTAAAAATAAGCCTTTTTTCATTATTTTTTTCTCTTTATAAAGATTTTTACTGTATATCCTAAGAATATACAAAATAAAACTACATAAACCCACATCAATATAGTAGATAATATACCATCAGTATAATGATAGATCATTGCTTCTATTGAATCAGGAAAATATTGTTTTATTAAAGATTTTAATTCAGGTACTGGAACATTCTTTTCAATAAAATCTAATATTCTTAAAAAGATATCTATTATTGCAAAAGCATATACAAAATTAGAAAATCTTCTAAAATAAAATACTACAATTAATAAAACAATAACTATTACTAATAAATCTATATACATAAAACACCTCTTAAATATTAAAATACATATTATTATTAAACTCTTCTTTTAAAGTAGTTTCTTCTCCATGTCCAGGATAGATTTTTATATCACCAGAATAATCTTTTATAGACTTTAAACTCTTAAACATATCTATTTCATTACCAGTAGGCAAATCTGTTCTACCTATTGTATCTTTAAATATAAAATCGCCTGTAAACATAATATTATCATCATAAAAATAGAAAGTAACTGAATCATTAGTATGCCCTGGAGTAGGAATAATTTCAAATTTAAAATTATCTATTACTTGTTTTTTTTCAGAATTAAAATCAATTATATCTACATGATATTTATCTATTAATTCATCAAGAGCTCCTACATGATCAAAATGATGATGAGTTATAAGTACTTTTAATACTTTCTTATCTTTCAATTTTTCATCAATTAATTCAAAATCATCTCCAGGATCTATTACTAAAACTTTATCTTGATCTTCAACAACATAACAATTCTCTTTTAAAAAACCTGTTACTACTCTAGTTACTTTCATCTTGTCTTCTTTCTACAATTATCGCTCTAGCTAAAATAACATCAGTTCTATATTCTTCTCTATATGATACAAGATCTCCTACTTTAACATCAGAAACTAAATCCTTGTTTTCAAAGTCAGCTTGGGTATCTTCAGATTGAATGGTACCATATCTTCCATTATATTTAATTACTCTACCATACTTTTTAACACCAAACTTATCCATATGTTGATCCCTTACTTTCTCTTCTATCTATTTCTTTTTTTGCTTCTTCTATTTCTAGTCCTTGTACTTTAGATACTCTTACAGGAACAATTATTTCATCTACTTTTCCATCTTTTCTTTGACCTACAAACCAATCTTCTCCCATAAATGTATATTCATAATCATCCATATCTACTGGAGTAAATTCTTGAGTTAATCTAGCTCTTAAAACTTTATCTTCAGTTCTTAATATTTTTAAAGCTTGTAATCTCATTACATCAT
>CACYBN010000002.1 GCA_902772675.1 uncultured Erysipelotrichaceae bacterium | reverse complement strand
TTATTGTGTTTTAATAAGTAAATTCCTGAGTTTAAACTAACGGTATTATGAGATGTGAGTAAAAAATGAAGATTGTTGTAAAAAAAATTAAATTAGTTCTTGTTTTTTTGATAAGTTGAGATATAATTATCTTGACGTTTTTTGCAATTTAGCTAGATATTTTATGCCCACCGCATTTAATATGTGGCTTTTTTTGCGTTGGGAAGGAGTGTGAATTTAAAAATGTCATTCATCGAGGTAAAGCAGATATCTAAGACCTTTAAAGTCACTAAAAAGAAAAGTGGCTTAAAAGAAGCGTTTAAATCTTTCTTTAAAAGGGAGTATTTCTATGTTGATGCAGTTAAAGATATTTCTTTTTCTATTGAAAAAGGTGAAATTGTTGGTTACATAGGACCAAATGGAGCTGGTAAGAGTACTACTATTAAAATATTAAGTGGGATTTTAACTCCAGATAGTGGAAGTTGTGTAATTGATAAAGTTATTCCCTGGAAAAATAGAAAAGAATATGTTAAAAAAATTGGTGTTGTATTTGGGCAACGAAGCCAATTGTGGTGGGACATCCCAGCTGAAGATACATTTGATCTACTTAAAGATATTTATGATATTCCAGATGCAGAATATCAAAACACTAAGAAAGAGTTAATTGAAAAATTAAATTTAGAAGATATCATAAACATTCCTGTGAGACAATTAAGTCTTGGACAAAGAATGCGCTGTGAAATTGCGGCATCATTATTACATAATCCCGAAATATTATTTTTAGATGAACCAACTATAGGATTAGATGCTATATCAAAACAATTAGTTCGCGATTTTATCAAAAGACTTAATAAAGAAAAACATACTACGATTATTTTGACAAGTCATGACATGTCAGATATTACAAGTTTAGCCAAGCGAATCATTTTAATTGGAAAAGGCCAAGTTTTATATGATGGTTCATTACGTACTTTAAAAAATAAGTATGAAACAGAAAAATATATATCTATAAAAACAAAAGATATTATTAACATTAGAAGTAAAGGAATTCTACATAAAAATAAAACAAATATAGGGTATGACCTAGTTATTGATACTAGAATACTTACAATATCAGAGTTACTTAATAAGATAAGTAAAAATACAATAATTGAAGATGTAGAAATTTCTAATGAAAGTATTGATAATATTATAATTAAACTATATCAGGATTATAAAATATGAAAGCTTATATAACATATTTCAAGTTAAAGTTTATTACTGGTCTTCAATATAGAAGTGCAGCTTTAGCTGGAATTTCAACCCAATTCTTTTTCGGATTTGTGTATATTATGGTCTATGTTGCTTTCTACGAATCAGGAAGTGGGAGTGTACCTATGCCGCTTTCTAGTTTAATAACCTATGTTTGGTTAAATCAGGCCTTTTTCGCGTTGATTAATCAATTTTATAAAGATCCAGAGCTATTTAATTTAATTAGATCTGGAAATATATCTTATGAATTGTCTAGACCTAAAAATTTATATTGTATGTGGTATTTTAAACTTTTGGGACAAAGATTAGCTAATGTTACTATGAGATTTTTTCCTTTATTAATAATAACTTGCTTACTTCCTGAACCATATAATTTTTCAATGCCAGGAAATATGCTAATATTTTTAGTATTTCTAATATCAATGTTTGTTGGAACTTTATTGGTAACTGCAATGACAGTTTTATATCCAATAGTTATGTTAACGACAATGAATGAAAAAGGAATAGTAAATATTATAGTAGTAGTAGCAGATTTATTAAGTGGAGTTGGAATACCAATAGTATTTTTTCCAAAGTTACTTAAAACAATTTCATCGTTTTTACCATTTCAATATATAAGTGATCTACCTTTTAGAATATATGTAGGAAATATAAATACAATAAATGGCTTGTATGGAATAATTATTCAATTTATTTGGTTAGTTATAATAATAGTAATAGGTAATCTTTTAATGAATAAAAATATTAAGAGAGTATCAGTTCAAGGTGGATAATGAAGATATATTTAAAAGCTTTATCACTTCATTTAAAAAGTGAATTAGAGTATAGGAGTTCATTTATTATTTCTTTTTTATCACAAATACTAGTATTTTTTTCATACTATTTTATTATCATTGCTATGTTTTCTAAATTTAGTAATATTAAAGGCTTTTCCATGTATGAAGTTTTATTATGTTTTTCAATTATACAATTTGGTTTTGCTTTTAATGAAGTTTTTGCTAGAGGAATAGATAAATTTGATGATTTAATTGTACAAGGAAATTTTGATAGATTATTATTGAGACCTAAAAATATAATAATTCAAGTATTATGTAGTCAATCTGATTTTGTAAAGTTATCAAGATTGATTCAAGCATTAATTGTTATGGTAATAGCTCTTATTAATTTAAATATTAATTGGAATATATATAGAGTATTTTGTTTAATTTTTATGATAATTTCTGGAATAGTTATATTTTTTGGAATATTTATTTTAGCAGCATCTTATTGCTTTATAACTGTTCAAGGATTAGAAGTAAGAAATGTATTTACTGATGGGGGAAAACAAATGGCTCAATATCCAATAGGAGTATTTAAAAAAGGATTTGTATATTTCTTTACATTTATAATTCCTTATGCTTTTGTAAATTATTATCCGTTATTATATTTTGTAGGAAAAAGTAATAATATAATATTTGGTTTTTCTCCGTTGATAGTTTTATTATATTTAGTACCATGTATAGTAGTATTTTATTTAGGTATTAGACATTATAATAGTGTAGGTTCTTAGATATTTAAGATATGCTTAATGCATATCTTTTTTTTACAAAAAATTTATATATTTATGATATAATTTTATTAGAATTAGGATAGGTGAGTTTATGGAAATGATAATTGTTTTTTTTATGGTGTGTTTTTATGGCATGATTTTTGGTGTTCCGTTATATTTGAGCTATAAAAAATCGAAAGCTGATACAGAAGCAGAAGATAATGCTTTAAAACAATATGTTAATAGTCGAGTTAGGGCGTTGAATCTAGTAGATAGAAGTGTTCCTGCTGTTTCATTTAAAAAGTTTATTACAAAGGTAATATTCTCTATTATTTCTTTTGTAGTTCTTTTGTATGTATTTTTATATCATGATCATTATCCAATAGTAGCGGTTATAGAAATTGTTACATTTATAATTACGATTATTATTTCTAGAAAATTTGATGAAGTTAGTTATATTTCTAAACAAATAAAAGCCAGTCCAGATGATAATATGGATTATATTATTACAGGTTTATTACAAAATGGAAGAGGAAAGAAAACAGTTTATAATATAGTATCGATTATTCTTATTATATGTGCTTTTGGTTTACCATTTTTGATATTCAATAAACCAGTAATTTTATATGAACCAAGCGGGGATGGTTATGCAGTTAGATATTATTCTTTGAGTTTAAATCCAAAAGAGAATATATCAATACCAAGCGAATATAAGGGTAAAAAAGTAGTTGGTATTAGAGGAGATGTATTTAAAAATATGTCTACAATTAAAACAGTAGAACTACCTGATACTATTACTGAAATAAGAGGGGGAGCATTCCAAAATTGTACAAATTTAATTAATATAAATATGCCTAGTAGTTTAACCTATATAGGAGGTTATGCATTTGCAAAAACTAAATTAACAAGAGTTATAATTCCTGATACAGTAACTGAACTAAGGGGAGGAGCTTTTTCAAATGTATCAACTTTAAAAGAAGTTAAATTACCTAGTGGTATTACAGAAATTCATGGTAACACTTTTGAATATACAGGTTTAGTAAGTGTTGAAATTCCTAATGGTGTTACAAGAATAGGTGGTCATGCTTTCCATGGATGTAGTAGTTTAAGTACTGCTATTATTCCAGAATCTGTTAGAGAAATTGGTTCTTCTGCTTTTAGAGAATGTATTAGTTTAAGAGAAGTTACAATTTCTAGGAGTTGTAGTGTAAACGAAAGAGCATTTAAAAATAGTGGAACAGTTATCCATTACTATGGAGAATCACGTATTGAAGGATACCAAGATAACCCTGGATATAATTCTTATAATAATTCATCAGCAAGGTATAGTGGTTATGGATATTAAATATATTCATTTGTTATATGTGCCTACTATGGCATGTAATATGGGGTGCAAATACTGTTATTTAGATGATACTAGTGATATAAAAACTGATAAAAAAGCAATTGATACATTAAAATATGCTGTAGAAAAGTTTAAAAAAAGTGGTGTAATTCCTTTTAATATAAGTTTACATGGAGGAGAAGTTACAACACTTTCTAAGAAAGATTTTTATGAGATTATAAAATATATAAATGATTATTATAAAGATAATAAAAAGATAATTACAGATGGTGGTTTTAAAATTGGATCACCTCATATTAAGACTAATCTTTATAATATAGATAAACATATAGATACTATAAAGGAATTTAATGTTTCAATAAGTGGTAGTTTAGATTTGCCTTTATCTTTACATGATGAATATCGTGTAACTAAAAATGGTGAAAAAACATTAGATAAAATATTAAGTAATTTAAAATTATTAGAAAACTTACCTAATCATAAAAAAGTTTCTGCCACTATATTTAAAGAACATTATGATAAGAAGGAAGAAATAATTTCTGATATTTGGTATTTACATAAAAATACATGTTTAGACATGAATGATTTTAATTTTATGATTGGATTTGATTATAATTCTTTAGGATTACTTCATCATATGAGTGAAGAAGAACAAGTAGATTTCTATAATTGTATGAAAAAGGAATTTACTAATACTGAATTAGATGAAGGCGTTAAAGGTCCTTTCTTTGATGAGTTTGGACCAGGCTATTGTACAAATTGTACTAATTGTGGGGAAAAGTTCTTTTTACTTGAAAAGAATGGTGATATCTATTCGTGTGTAAGAGGTCAAAAAAATAAAGATTACTATTATGGAAATATTTATAATAATACAGTAGAAGAAATATTAGATAATGCATCTAGAATGATATTTACTGCACATAATAATGTTGGATTTAATGAAGATTGTAAAAAGTGTAAATATTTATATTTATGTAAAACAGGATGTCCTTATGTAAAAAATATTTATAAATCTAATAAGAGTTATACATGTCTTTTACAACAAGAAATGTACAAAGATAGAAATTTATTACCTGATGAGAATAATGACTATAATGTTTATAATTATTTGAAAGAAATGCATCCATATGAATTAATTAATTATGAATATGAATATGATGATGGTTATCCAAGCTTAGTATCTATGATTGAAAAAGATCCAAAATTAAAATATATATATGATTCAGATAGTTTTATTTTATCTGTAGATGGAGAATTATATAAATTAAGTAGTCAAGTTCTTAAAAATTATAGAGAATTTATATATATTACAAAAGAATCTAAAGTATTTATCTATGTTAAAGATAATGTATTAGATGAAGTTTCAGATTATCCAATAAATAATGCATTATATATTCAGATGTTATCTGGTGATTGTGTTGTTTATGGTGATGAAGGAAGACTAAAACAAAAACATATTATGAATCAAATGATTTATAAGAGTGTACTTATGGAAAATGATTCTGATATGGATGGATATTATTGCTTAGATATTTCTAATATTTTTAAAGAATATGGTAAATATTTAAGTAAAGAATTTGCAAATAATTTATTTTTTACAACTACTGATTTAAGAGATTATCATTATACAAAACAAAAGAATAATGCATATTATCATATGAGAGCAATTAATTTGCCTTTTCAAAATATTGAGTTTTATTTTATAGGAGATGATTTTAATGGTTAAAGAAACTAAAACATACAATGAGTTTATTAAATTGTATAGAGTTAATAATTTAACAAAATACTATAGTAATTTAAATGATATTATATTAGAAGAAATATATAATTTCTTAGAAGCAGATAGTAATAATATAATTTATGGTACTAAGAATCATTTAATATTTAGAGATGGTACTGGTAATGTTAATAAAACTTATACAGTAACTCCGATTAAAAGTAATTTTGATGCTATATCTTTAACTAATAAATTATTTACTGTTCATGAACCTACTCCAACTTATAGTAGTAGTGGTGGAGGTGGAAGTTACTCAGGTGGAGGATCTTCTAACAATAATAACAATAATAACAACAATAATAATAACAATCACTAGAGGTGTTAATTATGTTGATAACAGAAAGATTACATGAAACTAAATTAAAAAAATATGGAATAAATATATGTACTAAATATTTTGATGGAGATAAAGAAAAAGTTAGAAATACTGATAATTCTCATAATGATGATATTGAATCAGGAATTAGAATTAATAAAAGATATATTTTAAAAGATAGATTATTATTTGAAGAGAAGAATTTTAATCCAAGAATATTATATTCTTATATAATTAATCCTGATATTCATAAAGATTTTACATGTATAAATTGTGGTGCAACTACTAAGATAGATGAAAATACTAGTTGTTGTCCTTATTGTAGATCATCTTATAATTTAGATTATTCTGATAAAACTTTAAGCGCTAGATATCATTATGATTTAGTTCTTAATTCTAAAACTCATATTATTACTACTTTTATTACTGATATGATAGTTTCTTTTATATTAGCTTTTATATATTGGACTAATGTAGGTAGAACTTTTAAACTATATGATATTATTAAAATAGTAGGTATAGGATTAGTAATAGGCTTATTATTATTTTATGTTTTCTATGTAATTGATGCATTAGTTATAAGTAGTAGAGTAAGAAAAATAAAAGAGAAAGAAAATGCCAAAAAAGAATTGTTTTTTAATAAGTTAGAAAAAGAATATTCTACTAGTAAGAAAGAGTTTTTTAATAATTTAAATGTTGAATTAGATGAACATTACTATGATAATGATTCTAATATTATTGATTATGATATTCTAGAATATAAAGATTTTGAAATATCTAATGATATGATAAAAGCTACTATAAATGTAAGAGAAATAATTTATGAAAATAATAAAATTGTTTCTAAAAAAGTAGATAGAGTATTTAAATTTAAGGATAATAAGAGAGAACCTGATAAATTACATAAAGGAGTAAATATTATCAAGTGTCATAATTGTGGAAATAATATTGATGTTACTAAAAATAAATGTGAATATTGTGGAACAAGGGTTAATTATATGCAAAGATGGTATTTAATAGAGGAGTAGCTCCTCTTTTTATTTGTAAAAATATTAGTTTTATGATATAATAAAGCCGTTTTTGGGGGAGGTTTGTTATATGGATGTTTTATATACTGTAAATAATAAATATTTAGATATTATGTTAGTATCATTATGTTCTTTAGTGGATAATAGTTCTAATCCTGATATTAGATTACATGTAGTTACTTCTAATTTTTCACAAGATGATTATAAAAAGTTAGAAGATTTTTCTAATTTAATGGGAATTGATGTATCAATATATCCTTTAGAGGATAATCCAATTGATAAATATAATATTCCTGATTGGCATGGAACTCAAATAGCTAATGCTAGATTGTTTTATCCTAGAATTATTGGAGAAAAGAATTCTTCTTTAACTAATTTATTATATTTAGATGCTGATACTATTGTTGTATCTGATATAACTAGTATTGAGAGATTTAAAGATAGTCCAGTAAGTGCTTGTTTAGATTTATCTGCTTTTAAAGCATATAAGAAAAGTTTAGGATTAAATAATTATTTTAATTCTGGAGTAATATATTTTAATATTGATAAATTTTTAGATTTAGAACTTGAAAATAGAATCTTAAGTTTTAGAAGAAATAGTGATGTAAAATTATCTTATCCAGATCAAGATTGCTTTAATATTGTATTAAAAGATGAAATAAGTGAATTACCTTTTGAATATAATATGCCTCCATATCCATATTTATTTGGTAATATTGGCAATAGATTATTTTTTAATCCTGCTTTAAGAGATGTATCTAGAGAAGAAGTAGTAGATGCTAGTAAAAGACCTGTTGTTTTACATAGTTATGGATGTGCTAATATAAAACCATGGTCTATTAATAATATTAATCCATTTAATGGATATTTCTTAGAATATATAGATAAAGTTAATCCTGATTTTGAATTAGAAAAATTATCTTCTTTTAAAGGAATACTTGCAAATCATCCTCATATATTTAATAGTTTATTACTTGCTAGAAGTTATATTCCAAATAAATTAGAGAGTAAAGTTAGAAAACTTAGTTTAGATTCTTTTCATAAATAAGACACATATGACATATATGTGTTTTTTTATTTTGTTTTTTTCTTTATATTAAATATTTTTATGATATAATTTAAAATAGAGAATGAGGTCGATAAAATGGATAATAAAAGTGAAATAACTCAAGAAGAATTAAATAGAAGTTTTAATATAATTGGGAAAATACAAAATTATTATAATCAAAGAATAGTTGGTCAAGAAGGATTAAGAACATCTCTATTAATATGTACTATGGCTAATGGGCATATATTATTAGAGTCAGTTCCAGGACTTGCTAAAACTACAGCTGCTAAAACTTTAACTAACGCAGTATCTGGTAGATTTAGTAGAATTCAATGTACTCCTGATTTACTTCCAAGTGATATTATTGGTACTCAAATATTTAATTATACTAATAATAGTTTTGATACTAAGATGGGACCAATATTTGCTAATTTTGTACTTTTAGATGAAATTAATAGATCTAGTAGTAAAACACAAAGTGCAACTCTAGAGGCAATGCAAGAGAGAACTGTTACAATAGGTGGATATATATATCCATTACCACAAGTATTTGTAGTTATTGCCACTCAAAATCCTGTTGAACAAGAAGGTACTTATGCTTTAGCAGAAGCTCAATTAGATAGATTTTTAATTAAAGAAAAAGTTGAGTATCCTACTATAGATGAAGAAGTAGAAATACTAAATAGATTAGAAACTAATATATTTGAAAATAATGATCCTATTATTGAATTAGGAGATGTAATTTTCTTACAAGAATTAACTAAAAAAGTTTATATAGATCCAGTTATAAAGAAATACATAACTACAATTATTGATGCTACTCGTAATCCTGTTCCTTATATAGGAAATGATTTAGCACAATATATTAATTTAGGTTCTTCTACAAGAGGATCAATTGCATTTATGGAATGTTCTAAAGCGTTAGCTTTAATTAATGGACGAAGTTATGTAGTTCCTGATGATATAAAAGAATTAGCTTATGATGTTTTAAGACATAGAATTTCTTTGAATTTTAGTGCTATGGCAGATGGAATAGAAGTAGAAAAAATTATTGATGCTATTTTGGGAGCTGTACCTACACCATGAAGTTAAAATATATTAATCAAATAAAAATTAATATTAATAATTTCTCCAATAAGAGAACTTCTAATTTATTAGATGGTACTTATAGATCAGTATATAAGGGTAAATCTCTTAATTTTGATGGACTAAGAGCTTATGAAATAAATGATGATGTTAAAGATATAGATTGGAAATCATCTTCTAGAAGTGGACAAGTATTAGTAAAACAATATGTATCTGATAAGAAACATAATATTTTATTTATTCTTGATACTGGTGAGAAAATGGAAGCTTATGCAAATGTAAGAGATATAAAAAAAGAATTAGCATTATATACTGCTGGTACTTTAGGTTATCTTGCTGTTAAAAATGGAGATTTTATTGGATTTTTATTTAATGAAGATAAGAAGACTAATTTTCTTCCATTTAAATGTAACATAGATAATCTAGAAGAATATTTAGTTACATATGAAAAACATATGACTATAAAAGATAAATTTAATATCAATGATAGTTTAAATTACATAGTTAAGAATTTAAAGAAAAGAATGATTATATTTATAATAACTGATTTAGGTGGTATTGATAAAATGGATAATAATCTATTAAGACAGTTATCTTTTTACAATGATATAATGCTTATTAATATAGAGGATATGAATATGGTTGGAGATGAATTATACGATATAGATTCTTCTAATTATATTCCTAGTATATTTTTAAATGATAAGACTCTTAATGAGTTAGAAGAGAATATTAAAAATAATATGTTTATAGATAATAAACATAAATTTAATAAGAATAGAATTGATATGGTTTCTATTGGAAAAATGGAAGATATCAATATAAGAATAATAGAGCTATTAGAAAGGCATAGATATGGAAACAACCGTTAAACTACATGATATGTTTTCTTATTCAAATAAAATATTAGTGGTTTTACTACTACTAATAATTTTTATAGTTGTATTATTTTTTATAATTAGATATTTAATGAATAGACCTAAGAAAATAGAAGTAATAGTTCCTGAAAAGAAAGATATTAATAGTATTAAAAGAAATTATATTTCTAAAATAGATAAATTACATAGTGATTTAGATAATAAAACTATTACTAGTAGAAAAGCTTATCAAGAACTTAGTAGTTTGATAAGAAATTTTGTTTATGAAGTTACTAATATAAAGGTTCAATCATGTACTCTAAAAGATATTAAAAAATTGAATATGCCTGTTCTTTATGAATTAATATCTGAATATTATGATCCTGAATTTAATAAAGTATCTAGAGGAAATATATTAAATTCTATAGATAAGACAAAGGAGGTAATTAATAGATGGTATTAAGAACTCCGATAGCTATTCCAATTGGTATTGGGATAATTGCTTTTGTAATAATTATTTCTTTATTTATAAAAAAATCTAAACCAAAATATAATAAAGGAAGAAAAATTGCTAATACTAGTTATGTTAAAAATACAGATTATTATAAAGCTAAAATAAGAAGATATAAGATGATTTTATTTACTTTAAAAGGTTTATGTGTCTTATGTATGATAATATCTGTATTTATGATGGCTAGACTTACTTCAGTTAGTACTAAAGATAAGTATTTATATAATAGAGATATCTTTTTATGTATGGATGTTTCTGGTTCTGTAAATAGTCTTAATGGGGAGATAGTAGCTAGTTTAAAAGATACAGTTAAGTCTTTACAAGGAGAAAGATTTGGAATAATTATATTTAATACTTCTGCGGTAACTTTAGTTCCTTTAACTGATGATTATGATTATGTATTAAATACTTTAGATAGTATTGAGGCTAGTATAGAAGCTAATTCAAGTTGGTTTAGTACAGATAATGATGCTTATTATATTATTAATGGTGTTAATACTGGATATGAGACTTATGGTAGTTCTTTAATTGGAGATGGATTAGT
>CACYBN010000001.1 GCA_902772675.1 uncultured Erysipelotrichaceae bacterium | reverse complement strand
TTCTAATAAACTCCTATCATTTATTATAGATTCTAAATAATCTATATTTATATTGTAATATTCTTCTTCATTGATAGATAAAGTTATCTTCTTAGTTTTATATTTCTTATTATTATATTCAATAGTTTCTTTAGATTTAGAAAAATCATTTTTATATGTATTAATCTTAATCTTTTTTATATATAATTCTAAAAGAGATTTATAATCATCTAAATTAACAGAATAATAATCTTGATAATAATAAGTCTTATCTGCTTTAAAATATAATTTTTTATCTTTAGATAGTATATCTAAATTATAATCTTGATTATCTTTATTAATATTTAAACTAATATAATTATCATTATTTGAAAAATATAAATTACCTTTATACTTAGTTAATTTATTATCATATTTCATTGATGAATCTGTTTCAATTAAATAATTATCACTACTTGAAAAAGGAGTATATTTTTCTTCAATATCTAAATAGAAATCATAATAGTTATTTAAAGATTTATCTAAATTCTTATAAAATAGATATTTACTAGTATGGGTTACAAAAAATACAATCAAAATTATTACCACCATAACAAAAATAAATATTGGTAATTTTTTTATTCTAACTCTCTTTTTTTTTCTTTTAGCCATAGTATCACCCTAACATCATTTTATCATTATAACATGCAAAAAAAAAGAAGTGTTTAACACTTCATTTTTTATTCTTCTACTAGTTCGATAATTGCCATTAAAGCATTATCTCCGCGTCTTTCTGCAGTTTTAATAATTCTAGTATATCCACCGTTTCTCTTAGCGTATTTAACAGCTAATTCATCAAAAACCTTTTTAACAGCTTTTTCATCATTTTGAAGGAAAGCTAAAGCTTTTCTTCTAGAAACTAAACTTCCATTTTTTCCGTAAGTAATCATTTTATCAACAAATTTACGAACTTCTTTAGCTCTAGTTTCAGTTGTTTCTATTCTACCATTCATAATAACTTCTTTAGTAAGATTTGCAAGCATACTTCTTCTATGCTTATTATCAACACCTAATTTTCTATATGCCATAATTGTCCTCCTTACTAGTCTTCATCACGTAATACTAGTCCAAGTTCTTTTACTTTGTCTAATACTTCTTTTAAAGACTTCTTTCCTAAATTGTGAATCTTCATGATTTCACTTTCACTCATGTTAACTAAGTCTTGAAGATTGTGTACATTAGCACGTTTTAAACAGTTATAAGCACGAGCTGAGAAATCTAAATCTTCAATTGTTGTTTCAAGAGCTTTAACTTTTGGATCCTCAGTTTTTTCAATCATCATTCCAGTTACATCAGCAATATTACTTAAATTAGTTAAGATTTCAAAATGTTCGATTAAAATACGAGAAGCTAAAGCAACTGCTTCTTCTGGTTTAATTGAACCATTTGTCCATACTTGTAATATTAATTTATCATAACTTTCATCTTGACCAACACGAGCACTTTCAACATCATAAGAAACTCTTTCGATTGGAGCAAATAAACTATCAACAGGAATTACTCCAACTTTCTTAATGTCTAATAATTGTTTATTTTCTTCACTTCTTACATAACCTCTACCATTTGATACAGTCATTTCCATATTTAAAGTACCACCAGCAGCAACGTTAGCAATAACTAAATCTGGATTTAAAATTTCTATATCACTATCATGGTCTATATCACCTGCTAAAACAGGTCCTTCTTCTGATTTATTAATTCTAATAGTTTTAATTTCATCAGAATGATTTTTTACTACTACTTTCTTTAAATTAAGAATAATAGTTGTAACGTCCTCTACTACTCCACTAATTGTTTGGAATTCATGTAGAGCACCTTCAATTTTAACACTAGAAATAGCGCTTCCAGGTAATGAAGATAACATTACTCTTCTTAAAGCATTTCCTAGAGTTGTACCGAACCCTCTTTCAAGTGGTTCTAATTCAAATTTTCCATAAAAATTGTTTTCTACATAGTCAGTTATTTTATAATTTGGTTTCTTAAATTCAATCATGAAACTACCTCCCTTTTATTATTATCCACGTGGACGTTTTGGTGGACGACATCCATTATGTGGAATTGGTGTCACATCAGATATTGCAGTTACTTCTAACCCTGCTGTTTGAAGTGATCTAATAGCAGTCTCTCTACCTGGTCCTAAACCTTTAACGAAAACTTCTACTTTTCTCATCCCTAAATCATAAGCAGCTTTACCTGCAGCTTCTGCTGCTTGACCTGCTGCAAATGGAGTTGATTTTTTACTACCTTTGAATCCGATTGCTCCACTACTTGCCCATGCAAGTACGTTTCCTTCTTTATCACTTATAGTAGTTATTGTATTATTAAATGTTGCATGAATATGTGCTACACCTTCAGGTACATTCTTTTTAACTTTTCTCTTTCTTGTTTTATAAGCCATAATCTTTGACCTCCTTTTCAACTAAGCCTTTTTCTTATTTGCTACTGTCTTACCTTTTCCTTTACGAGTACGTGCATTACTTCTAGTTGATTGTCCTCTTACAGGTAATCCTCTTTTATGACGAGTTCCTTGATAACAATTGATTTCCATTTTAGTTTTGATGTTCATATTAACATCTCTTCTTAAATCTCCTTCAACTGTATATTTAGAAATTTCATCTCTTATTTTATCTAATTGATCGTCTGTTAAATCTTTAACTCTTATTTGTTCATCAATTTTAACATCATTTAAGATTTTCTTAGCAATATTTTTACCAATACCATAAATGTATGTTAATGATGTTCCTACTTGTTTATCGTTAGGAATATCTACACCTTTTATACGAGCCATAACTTACACTTCCTTCCATTACCCTTGTACTTGTTTGTGTTTAGGGTTTTCACAAATTATCATTACTTTTCCCTTACGCTTAATTATTTTACATTTAGCGCACATTGGTTTTACTGATGATCTTACTTTCATATTTTTTCCCTCCTATTATTTCCTATAGGTAATTCGCCCACGTGTTAAATCATAAGGCGATAGTTCTATCATTACGGTATCCCCTGGTAAGATGCGAATGAAATTCATTCGGATTTTACCAGAAACGTGAGCCTCCACAATGTGACCATTTTCAAGCTCAACTTTAAATTTACCACCTGGTAACACTTCTTGAACTTTTCCTTCAATTTCTATTGTATCATCTTTTGCCATATATTCTTCTTTCACTCCTTTGTTAGGATTTCATAACCATCGTCTGTTACAACAATAGTATGTTCGAAATGACTAGATAAACTACCATCGTCTGTTTTTATTGTCCAATTATTATCTAACATATAGATGTCTGGATCTCCCAATGTTAACATTGGTTCTACAGCAATAACCATACCTGTTTTTAAAACTGGTCCAGTTCCTGCTCTTCCATAGTTTGGAACATTAGGTTCTTCATGAAGATGTGATCCAACTCCATGACCAGTTAATTCTTTAACTACACCTAAGTGATACTTATTAGCATATTCTTCAACAGCATGAGATATATCACCGACTCTACATCCATTCTTTATAACTGATAATCCTTCATATAAAGCTTCTTCAGTATGTTTCATAATATATTCTGCATCACTAGAAATCTTTCCTACTGGATATGTCCAACCAGAATCTCCATGATATCCTTTATAACAAGCACAAATATCTAAAGTAACAAGATCTCCTTCTTTAAGTTTCCTTTTTCCGGCAATACCGTGTACTACTTCATCATTTATACTAATACAAATATTAGCAGGATATCCATTATATCCTTTACATGATGGAGTAGCACCCTTACTTATGATAAATTTTGCTGCTAAGTCATCGATTTCTTTAGTTGTAATTCCAGGTTTTAAGAAAGGTTTTAAATATTGATGAGTTTCATAAACAATATGTCCAGCCTTTCTTAATAACTCGATTTCTCTTTCACTTTTAACACTAATCATGTTATCACCTTTTATTCAATGATTCCTTTAACTTGTTCAAAGGTTTCATCTATTCCCATGCCACCATCTACTACACTTAAAATTCCTTTTTCTTTGTAATAATTGATTAATGGTGCAGTTTGTTCAACATAAGTAGCATATCTTGTTTTTAATGCTTCTTCGTTGTCATCTGATCTTTGATATAATGTTCCACCACATTTGTCACATTTATTTTCTTCTTTAGGACAAATCTCTGGGTTGAAAATATTATATATTGCACCACAATCTGGGCATAGTCTTCTTCCAGTAATTCTTTTTATAAGTAATTCTTCACTTATATCAAGTAAGATTACTTTTCCTAAATCTAATCCAACTTCTTTAACAATCTCATCATATTTTTGAGCTTGACTAACATTTCTAGGAAAACCATCTAGAACTACTCCATTTTTACAATCTGATTCACTTAATCTTTTCTTTAAGATTTCATAAATCAATTCATCATCTACTAATAGACCTTTCTCTAAGATATCTTTAATTTTAGCTCCTAGAGGGTCATCACTTTTAACTATGTCTCTAAGTAAATCTCCAGTTGAAATATGTACATAATTATATTTTTCTTTTAAACTTTTTGCTAAAGTTCCTTTTCCAGCACCTGGTGCTGCTATTAAAATTAAATTCATCATTATCTTCTACTATATCCTTTATTATAACTTCTACTTACTAAGCTTCCTTCTAATTGCTTGAATGTTTCAAGTATTACACCAACTACGATTAATAAACTTGTTCCACCGATTGTTGCTTGAGTTGGTAACTTAGTTACTGCACTGAATACTATTGGTAAAGCAGCAATAATTGCTATAAATAATCCTCCAACAAATGTAAGTCTTATTAAAATACCAGTAATATATTTTTCAGTGTCTTTTCCAGGTCTAACTCCTGGAATATATCCCCCTGACTCATTTAAGTTTTTAGCAAACTCTTCTGGTCTTATTTGGATAAATGTATATATATATGAGAATAAATAAATTAATAATATATATATTACAAATCCAACAGGTTGTGTATATGTTAAATAGTTATTAACAAATTCTGTGAATCCAGTATTCTTTACAAATTGAGCAATAGTTGCTGGAATTGCAAGTAAACTAGATGCGAAGATTACAGGAATAACTCCTGAAACATTTATTTTAATAGGCATATAAGATTTATTAGCTGCATATGCAACTGTAGTCTTATTAGCAAATTGGATTTTTATTCTTCTAAGTGCTTCTTCAACAAAGATAACACCAACAATTATTAATAAGTAAATTAATATAAATAATGCAAATAATAATACTCCTAACCATCCAGCATATTTTCCACTAGTGATTAATTCACTAAATGTAACAGAGAATGTAGATGGCATAGTAATAATAATACCTGCCATGATTAGTAATGATACACCATTTCCTAATCCTTTTTGAGTAACTTGATCACCTAACCATAATAGGTAAGCAGTACCAGCAGTTAAAATTAAAGATATATATAAATAATCAAATACAGTTGAAGAACTTCCCTTCATTAAGAATGAATAAGCAAATCCTTGTATAAATGCAAATACTATACCCATATATCTTGTAATTTTAGTTAATTTTTGACGACCAACAGGTCCTTCTTTTCTTAATTCACTAAAGTATGGAATTATATCCATTTGTAATAATTGCATAACGATTGATGCACTGATGTATGGCATAACACCTAAAGCAAATATAGAATAATTTCTAAGTGCTCCACCACTCATAGCATTAACAATCTCTAAAAATCCTAAACTACCAGTATAATCAGTTGTACCTGGCACACGAACGTTTACACCAACTACAAAGATTATTAAAACTAATAAAGTGAAATAAATTCTTTGTCTCAAATCTTTATTAGTTGGTGATTTTAATTGTTTCAATGTACGAAACATATTAGATCACCTCGTATTTACTTCCTGCTTCATTGATTTTTTCAATAGCTTGTCTTGAAAATTTATTAGCTTGAATAGTTAATTTCTTTTCTAACTTTCCATTTCCTAATACTTTAACACCATTTAATTGATTCTTTAATAATCCAACTTCTTTTAAAAGTGCTGGTGTTACTAAAGTATTGTCTTCAAATCTATTTAAGTCACTAACATTTATAACTGCATAAGTTACTTTAAATTTAGCATTAGAGAAACCTCTTTTTGGAAGTCTTCTATATAAAGGTAATTGACCACCTTCAAAGTTAACTCTAACTCCTCCACCGCTTCTTGAATTTTGTCCTTTTTGTCCTTTACCACTTGTTTTACCGTTTCCAGTTCCTCTACCAGTACCTTTTCTTTTAGCACGGTGAGTAGCACCGATATTCTTTTCTAATTCATTTAACTTCATTATCCTAATATCTCCTCAACAGTTTTTCCTCTTAATTCAGCAACATGCTCTGGTGTCTTTAATTGTTTTAAAGCATTTAAAGTAGCATTTGCCATGTTATTTTTAGTTCTTGATCCAAGTGATTTTGAAAGGATATCTTTAACACCTGCAAGTTCTAATACTGCACGAACAGCACCACCTGCAATAACTCCTGTACCTTCTGAAGCTGGTTTTAGGACAACTTTTGCAGCTCCACTTTCACCTAATAATTCATGAGCGATTGTTCTTTCATCAGTTAGTGGAATTCTAACTATATTTTTATTAGCAGCTTGAATAGCTTTCTTAATTGCATCAGGTACTTCAGCAGATTTACCAATACCTAATCCAACGCGACCTTTTCTATCCCCAACAACTACAGTAGCAGAAAATCTTCTTTGTCTACCACCTTTGTTAACTTTAGTTACACTTTTGATTTCGATTACTTGTTCTTCGTAAATCTTAGCTTTTGGGTTATTATCTCTTTTTTGCATAAATTACCCTCCTCTTAGAATTCTAATCCTTTTTCACGTGCAGCTTCTGCTAAAGCTTCTACACGTCCATGATATAGGTATCCACCTCTATCAAATACAACTTTCTTTATGTTAGCTTTAATAGCTTTTTCAGCAATGTCAGCACCAACAACTTTTGCTGCTTCTACATTACTTCCATTAGCTAGTTTCAAATTTTTATCTAATGATGATGAACTTACTAGTGTTACACCATTTTCGTCATCAATAATTTGTGCAAAAATATTTGAATTAGATCTAAACACATTTAATCTTGGAACAGCTGATGTTCCAAAGATTTTATTTCTCTCACGAGTATGTCTAGCTTCACGCATAACATTTCTTGATTCTTTTTTAATCATAAGTAACTCTCCTTATCTTATTTTATTAAGCAGCTTTTTTACCTTCCTTACGACGGATGTGTTCATCTTTATAACGAATACCTTTTCCTTTGTAAGGCTCTGGTTCTCTGACTTTTCTTACCTTTGCTGCAAATTCTCCTACTAATACTTTATCAATACCTTTAATAGTTAATTCAGTATTACTTGGAACTTCACATGTAATTCCTTGTGGAATTTCCATTTCTACTGGGTGAGAATATCCAGCACTAATTACAATTTTGTTTCCTTTTAATGCGAAACGATAACCAACACCAATGATTTCTAATGCTTTTTCAAAACCTTTAGTAACACCAGTAATCATATTATTAATGTTAGCATTCATTGTTCCTGACATCATATTTGTTGTACTGTTATCAGTAACTTTAGTAATCTCTAAAGTGTTTCCTTCAACTTTAACTTCTAAATTCTTAATTAAATTAGTAGTAAGTTCACCTTTTGGTCCTTTAACAGTTACAACGTTGTTTTCAACATTAACAGTAACTCCTTCTGGAATTACTAACTTTCTATCTCCTATACGACTCATCGTTAGACCTCCCTACACTTTAGTATTACCAAATATACGCAAGAACTTCTCCACCAAGTTGTTGTTGTCTTGCTTGTTTATCAGTCATAATACCTTTTGAAGTAGAAATAATAGCTATTCCTAATCCGTTTAATACTTTAGGTATTTCAGTTGATTTAGCATAAACTCTTAAACCTGGTTTTGAAATACGTTTTAATCCAGTAATTACTCTTTCTTTATTTACATATTTTAATGTTATTACGATAGTTCCTTGAACATCATTTTTTTCAACTTTATAATTTTTTATAAATCCTTCTTCTTTTAAAATTCTTGCAAGTTCTATTTTCAAATTAGAAGCAGGTACTGAAACTTCTTCATAACGCATTGCGTTAGCATTTCTAATACGTGTTAGCATATCTGCAATTGTATCAGTTACTACAGCCATTTTTATTTCCTCCTTCCCAAATTACCAGCTTGATTTCTTTACGCCTGGTATTTGTCCTTTGTATGCTAATTCTCTAAAGCAAATACGGCATATTCCAAATTTACTCATAACAGCATGAGGTCTTCCACATCTCTTACAACGAGTATATTCTCTAACCTTGAATTTTTGCTTTTTATTAGCTTTTACAATCATACTTTTTTTTGCCATTATTTACCTCCGATTACTTTCTAAATGGAATTCCAAGTTCATCTAATAAGTCATAAGCTTCTTCGTTAGTTTTGGCAGTTGTTACCATAACTATGTCCATTCCTCTAACTTTAACAACTTCATCGAATTCTATTTCCCCGAAAATTAATTGTTCTTTAATACCTAAAGTATAGTTTCCTCTACCATCAAATGCTTTAGGAGAAACTCCTCTAAAGTCACGAACACGTGGTAATGCTATAGATATAAGTTTATCTAAGAAGTTATACATATTTTCTCCTCTTAGAGTAACTTTACAACCAATAGCTTGACCTTCTCTTACTTTAAAACCTGCTATTGATTTTTTAGCCCTAGTTATAATTGGCTTTTGTCCAGAAATTAAGGCTAAGTCATGACAAGCTGCTTCTAATAACTTAGAGTTAGTAGTTGCATCACCAACACCTATATTAATAACTATCTTTTCTAGTTTTGGTACTTCCATAACAGATTTATAATTATATTTCTTTTCTAAACTTGGTACTATTTCATTTATATATTTTTCTTTTAGGCGGTTCATTTTTTACACCTTCCTTTACTAGTCAATCTTTTCGCCAGATTTTTTAGCGATTCTTACTTTTTTATCTTTGTCGATAGTATGACCTATTCTAGTAGGTTTCTTAGTTTTAGGATCTAATAACATAACATTAGATGCATCAATTTTAGCTTCAACTTCTACTATACCACCAGTAGATGTAGCGCTTGGTCTTTGATGTTTCTTAACTATATTACATCCTTCAACTACTACTTTATTTTCATTCTTAAAAGTCTTAAGAATTGTTCCTTGTTTACCTTTACTAGATCCAGCAATTACTTCGACTTTGTCTCCTACTTTTAATTTCATAATATCCTCCTTATAATACTTCCTTAGCTAAAGATACTATTTTCATAAAATCTTTTTCACGTAATTCACGCGCTACAGGTCCAAAAATACGAGTTCCTACTGGACTCTTGTCTTCTCTAATAATAACAGCTGCGTTATCATCAAATTTTATGTAAGAACCATCTTCTCTTCTTACACCAAATGTAGTTCTAACTATAACAGCTTTAACTACTTTTCCTTTACCTACAGTTCCATTAGGTGTGGCTTTTTTAACTGTAGCAACAACTATGTCTCCGATATTTCCAGTTTTTACTTTACTTCCACCAAGAACTTTAATAACTAGAAGTTCTTTAGCACCAGAGTTATCAGCAACTTTTAAACGACTTTCTTGTTGAATCATAATTAATCCTCCTTCACCTAACTATAAAATTACTGCTTCTTTAACAATCTCAGCTAAATAGAAACGTTTAGTAGCAGATAGTGGTCTAGTTTCAACTATTCTAACTACATCTCCCTCTTTAGCTTTGTTAGTTTCATCATGTACAGCATATTTTTTAGAATATTTAACTCTTTTTCCATATTTTGGATGTTTTTTATATGTTTCTACTAAAACAGTAATAGTTTTATCGTTTTTAGCACTTACTACTGTTCCAACAAATTCTTTTCTTACCTTTTCCATACATTAACCTCCTATTTTTCTAACTCACGTTCGCGTAAAACTGTTTTAAGTCTAGCGATTTGGTGTCTTAGTTCTTTTATTTGTGAAGGTTTTTCTAGATTCCCTGTTGCTTGTTGGAAACGTAAATTGAATAATTCTTCTTTAGATTCATTTATCTTAGTTAAGATTTCTTCAGTGGATAATTTTCTTATTTCATTAACCTTCATATTACTCACCACCATTTTCTTTCATAACGAATTTTGTTTTGATTGGTAACTTATGAGATGCAAGTCTTAATGCTTCACGAGCAACATCCTCAGTAACATCTGTTATTTCGAAAAGGATCTTTCCTTCTTTAACAACTGCAACCCAAGCTTCAACGTTACCTTTACCTTTACCCATACGAGTACCGATAGGTTTTTTAGTTAATGGCATATGTGGGAATATATTTATATATACTTTACCACCACGTTTCATATAACGAGTCATAGCTACACGAGCTGCTTCAATTTGGTTAGCAGTAATCCATGCACCTTCTTTTGCCATTAAACCATAAGTTCCTTGTGTTAACTTAGTATTACCTTTAGCATGACCTTCGTAAGGTAATCTATGTACACGACGATATTTAGTTCTTGCTGGTATTAACATAATTAATTACCTCCTTTAGCCTTATTATTTTCTTCTTTTCTTTCTCTTCTTTGGTTGTTATTTCTTCTGTTTCTATTAGGTCTTTCTTCTTTATCTTTAGATTCACCATCTAAGATTTCACCTTTATAGATCCATACTTTAATTCCAATCTTACCAAAAGTAGTATCAGCTTCTGCTGTTGCATAATCGATATCTGCTCTTAATGTATGAAGTGGAATTGTTCCTTCAGAATATCCTTCACCTCTAGCTATATCAGCTCCACCTAAACGTCCAGATGCTAATGTCTTAATACCTTTAGCTCCAGCTTTCATAGCATTTTGAATAGCTCTTTTTTGAGCAACTCTGAATGATACTCTTCCTTCGATTTGTGTAGCAATATTTTGAGCAACTAATGCTGCATCTAAATCTGCTCTCTTAACGTCAACGATAGATACTTGAACATCTTCATTAACTAATTTTTTAATATCATCTTTGATGTTAGTAATTCCTTCTCCACCTTTACCGATGATAACACCTGGTTTAGATGTATGAATAATTAATTCACATCTTTTATTATTTCTTTCAATTTCGACTTTGCTAATTCCTGCATTATCTAAATTCTTTTCTACATATTTACGAATTAAAATATCTTTTTCTAAGTAATCAGCGAATTCAGAATTATTAGCATACCATTTAGCTTCCCAGTCTTTATTTATTCCTATTCTAAGTCCAATTGGACTAACTTTTTGACCCATAATTTCCTCCTTTTCAGACTACTTGTTAGCCACAGTAATAACAATGTGACTAGTTCTTTTATCATTGTGTCCTATATGACTTCTTGAATCAAACATATGTCTTTTCATAACAGGACCAGCATCAACTCTAGCTTCTTTAACATATAATGTATTAACATCTAAATTTAAATTGTTAACAGCATTTGCTATAGCTGAATCTAAAACTTTTTTTGTAAGTCTTGCAGACTTTTTATTTGTATTATTTAAAATATTTAAAGCATCTTTAACATCTTTACCACGAATCATATCTACTACTAAACGAGCTTTGATAGGTGATACTCTTTGAGTTTTAGCTATTGCTTTTGCTTCCATATATTTTTACCTCCTAGTCTATTTATCTTTGTTATCGCCATGTCCACCAAATTTACGAGTTAAAGCGAATTCTCCAAGTTTGTGTCCTACCATATCTTCTGTTACATAAACTGGAATAAATTCTTTTCCGTTATGTACTGCAAAAGTGTGTCCAATAAAGTCAGGATAAATTGTAGAACGGCGTGACCATGTTTTGATAACTTCTTTTTTACCACTTTTATTTAGTTCTTTAACCTTATTTAGTAATCTTTCGAATACATAAGGTCCCTTTTTTAAACTTCTTGCCATATTTAATTTCCTCCTTATTTACTACGACGACGTACGATTAACTTATCAGACGCTTTTTTCTTTCTTGTCTTAACACCAAGTGCAGGTTTACCCCAAGGTGTCATTGGTGACTTACGTCCAACTGGAGCTCTTCCTTCACCACCACCATGTGGGTGATCATTAGGGTTCATAACAGATCCACGAACTGTTGGTCTGATACCCATATGACGTGTACGTCCAGCTTTTCCTATTTTTACTAAGCTGTAATCTTCGTTTCCAACTTCACCTATAGTTGCATAGCAAGTTCCAAGAACTTTTCTTTGTTCTCCACTTGATAAACGAACCATTACATAATTTCCTTCACGTCCAAGGATTTGAGCAGATGCTCCGGCACTTCTTACTAATTCAGCACCCTTACCTGGTCTTAATTCAATATTATGAATTACAGTACCAACTGGAATATTAGCAATTGGTAAAGCATTTCCAACTTTAATATCAACGCTTTCTCCAGCAACTATTTCCATTCCAACTTCGATTCCTTTTGGAGCGATTATATATCTTTTTTCTCCATCTACGTAATTAACTAATGCAATATTTGCACTTCTATTTGGATCGTATTCGATTGTAGCTACTTTTCCAACTACATCTCTCTTATCTCTTTTAAAATCAATAATTCTGTATTTTCTTTTTGCTCCTCCACCTTGATGTCTAACAGTAATTTTTCCAGAGTTATTACGTCCTGCTTTTTTACTTTTTGTTGCTAATAAACTTTTTTCTGGAGTACTTGTAGTAATTTCTTCATTTACTAAAGCGCTCATTTTACGTCTTCCAGGAGTAGTAGGTTTATAATTTCTTATTGCCATTATTATTCCTCCTCACCAAAATTAATAGTTTGTCCTTCAGCTAATTTAACAATAGCTTTCTTTGATCTATTAGTTAATCCGCTATAACGACCAACTCTTCTCTTTTTAGGTACAACATTAATAGTTGAAATTTCTTCAACTTTAACATTGAATATTTTTTCTATAGCTTGTTTAATTTCTGTTTTATTTGCACGAGGATCAACTTTAAAAACATATTTTCCTTCTTTTTCAGCAAGTGCTCTTGTCTTTTCAGTTATAACTGGTGCTTTTAAAATTTCTAAATATTTAGTATTCATATTATTTTAGCACCTCCTCAATACTTCTTATTGCTTCTTCAGTAGTTAAAATCTTATCTGCTGAAATTAAATCTAATACATTAACTTCACTAGCGTCGATTAATACTACATTTTGAAGATTTCTACTAGCTAAAATCATATTTTCTTCTAATTCTTTAACAATAATTAAAGTATTAGTATTTTCTAATTTTAATCCTTCTAATAAAGATTTTAATTCTTTAGTTTTTGGAGTTTTAAGTGTTAAACTTTCAACTACCATCATATCTTCTGCTTTTGTACTTAAAGCACTAATTAATGCTAAACGTCTTTCTTTTCTGTTCATCTTGATACTATAATCTCTTGGTCTAGGTCCGAATGGTACTCCACCACCTACCCATTGAGTAGCTCTTATTGAACCTTGTCTAGCATGACCAGTTCCTTTTTGACGCCATGGTTTTCTTCCACCACCGCTTACTTCAGAACGGTTTTTAGTTTTATGAGTTCCTTGTCTTAATGATGCTCTTGTAAGAATAATTGCATCGTATAAAACATTTTTATTTGGTTCTATTCCAAATATTTCATTGTTTATTTTAATATCCTTTAGTTTTTCACCTTTTAAATTTAAAAGTGCGATCTTTTCCATAACTTCATATCCTCCTTTCACCACATTAGTAATAATTTGTCATTTTCTTTATGTGATGATTATTCAGCAGTTTCTGCAGTTTCTTCAGCAGCTACTTCTTCGCTAACTTCTTCTACTGGTGCACTTTCTTCTTCAACAGCTTCTTCAACTACATAAGTAATTAATTCTTCTGTTTCGTTTACTTGTTCACCTTTCTTAACTGAAGTTTTAATCATAACTAAAGATCCTTTTGGACCAGGAACATTTCCTTTTATTAAAATAACATTATTTTCTAAATCGATTTGAACAACTTCAAGATTTTGAATTGTTACTTGTTCGTTACCCATATGTCCAGGCATTTTCTTACCTTTTAATACATGCATTGGTAACATTGTTCCAAGAGAACCAACACCTCTATGGTATTGAGAACCATGTCCCATAGGACCTCTTGATTGGTTCCAACGTTTAATTACACCTTGGTAACCTTTACCTTTACTAGTTCCAGTTACGTCAACAACTTCTCCTTCGCTAAAGATTGAAGCATCAATTGTTTGACCTAATGTATAATCTTCAACGTTAACTCCTCTTATTTCTTTTAAGAAGCGCTTAGGAGTTGTATTAGCTTTGTTTGTATGACCAATTTTTGCTTTGTTAGAACTTTTTTCCTTAACAGTTACTGCACCTAATTGAATAGCATTGTATCCATCTTTTTCATTTGTTTTGATTTGAGTTACAACATTAGGTTCAACTTCAATAACAGTTACAGGAATTAGTTTTCCACTCTTAGTAAAAACTTGAGTCATTCCTACTTTTTTACCTAAGATTCCTTTTTTCATTTTTTCCTCCATATAAATTATTGTTTAATTTGAATATCTACACCGCTTGGTATATCTAAATGAGTTAATGCATCAATTGTTTCCTTACTAGGATTTTTGATGTCGATTAATCTCTTATGTGTACGCATTTCGAATTGCTCACGAGAATCTTTATATTTATGAACAGCTCTTAAAATAGTGTACTTTTGAATTTCAGTTGGAAGTGGTACAGGTCCACTTATTTCTCCACCTGTTCTCTTAACAGTTTCTACTATTTTTGTTGCAGCATTATCTAAAATTCTGTGATCGTAAGCTTTTAACTTTATACGAACTACATTTGACATATTCTATGTCCTCCCTTCGCCTATATCTTAGTATAGACATGCTCCGTGCAAAAACTTGATTTAACCTTACAACTTTACCGGGCGTATCAACAACCTTGCACATCTACGCAGCCACACAATTAAGATTATAACACAGCAAATCCTTTAAAATCAAGGATTTTTTCGTTTTTTTATAAAAGTTTTTTATTTGACATTTTTTACATTTTTATCAAAAAAAAGAGAAATTTTTAAAAATTTTTTATTATTTTTATAAAATTTACTCTTTTTCTAATTCAATTATTAAATTATTTCCTTTATTTTTAGGGCTACAAGTAATTAATACTAAACTATTATTCTTCTGTGTTTTTATAGTAGTTTTACTACTTTTAATTACTTCTTTGATATCTATTACAGAATATTTATATTTTTTATTTTTATAATATAAGTATACTTTATCTCCCATATCTAACTTATCTAATTTTCTAAAGTATGAATGTATACCTGTTCCAGAATGAGCTGCGATAAATATATTACCTTCTTTATCTGGATAACTAGATTCTTTTAATATAGTTACATTTTTATCTACATTATTATTTTTATCATATTTTTTTAATATTCCTTTAGATAAATTAATTTTAGGTATTTCTATTACCATATCATATTTAATTATTCTTTTATTATTTTTTACTTGTATACTATTATGACTAACTCTTATATTATTATTTACTTGTATACTATTATGACTATCTCTTATATTCTCTTTAAATATTTGAACACTTTCAAATTCTATTTCTTGGACTTTCTTTTGCTCTAGTCTTACTCTAATAATAATTAAAATTAAAGTTATTATTAGTAGAAGTATTATCTTAATTATTAATTTCTTCATATATATTTATTGAAAGTATAATAAATAATAATAAGAGTAAGATTATCAATATATAACTCAATAATTCATTTTCGTTTGTATCAGGTATTTTTAGATCATTAAGATAAAATTCTTTTACCTCATCACTATCTTCTTTTACATTTATTTTTATATCATCAACTTTTAAATACCCATCAGTAGTATTTTTTTGCTTAATAGTATAATTACCATATGGTAAAGAAAAATCTATAATACCATTTTCATTTGTTTTAATTTCTTTTACCAATTCATTATTTGAATTAAATATTTCAAATATTATATTGGATTCAACACTCTTCTTATTTTTATCTAATTCATAATATTTATATATTCTAAATTTATTTTTTATAACTTCATTTTCTAATTTTAAATCAACTTCTTTATTATTTTCATTAATAGTTATTTTATGTTCTTGCTTATCAGTCTTATATCCTTTACCAGCCTCTATTTCTTTTAAAATATACTCCCCATATTTTATATGTTCTAGTATACCGGTACTATTATCCTTTATTTCAATTTTTCCATAACTATTATTTGAAGCATCTAATAATTCATAAATTGCTCCTTCTAGTTTAGCTTCACCTTGTGGATTAGTATCTTTACTATCACTATCAATCTTAGTAATTTTTATATTACCTGATGACACATTTATTTTTAATTTTGAATTAACAGGGATATATGAACCTACTGATAAAATATTTTGATAAGTATCACTTACATAAATAATAGGTACATTCTTATAAATATTATCTTCTTTAATTAATTCAATTTCATATTCTTTTTCTTCTTTATTAGTTTTTATAATTAAACTATTATCATTTATACTAGTATCAATATTAGAATTTTTTATTTTAAATTTATCTAATACTTTATTCTTATCTTTTATAACTATTTCATCATTTATACTTACTTCGATAGATGAATTATCAAATGATGGTTTTACATTATGTTTTGATACTAATGACTCTATCTCTTCAATTTCCTCTTCAAATTTACTAATCTTTTTACCTTTAAAAGAATCTGTATAATAAAAACTTGCTTTTTTATCTATTGTTTCCCAAATTAACAACTGTGTAATTGGATACCATTTACTTGCAGTATGATTCTTATAACCATATCCATAATAAGCTAACAAAGAGATTCTTTCCCAATCAGTTTTAGAAAGACCTAATAATTTTTCATAGTTACTATCGTATCCTTTATATTCATTAGATTCTGTAATATCTACAAAAGGTTCAATACAATAAACTATACTATTATCACTAGTTCTTCTTTTAAATTTAGCACGACGATATTCAATATTACCATTTTTTTCTTTAGCATAATATATACCATCTATAACATCTGATACAATCATTTTATCAGTATAAGAAGCTGCATATACATCAATTTTTAAACCTATAATTATAGATAATATTGTAATTAACAATATTATCTTTTTCATTTTACCTCCTTTATTACCATCAATATTATTATTACTTATAAAAATATTTTTTCCTAAAAAAAAGAAAAATATTATTGATTGTAGATTATTAATTCGTGTTGAGCACGAGTACAAGCTACATAGAATAAATATTTTTCATTTTCTTTATATTTATTATTTTCTTTTGTATAAACTATAACAGAATCAAACTCTAATCCTTTTGCTACATATGAAGGTACTATTATTAAATCCTTTTTGAAAGCAATTGAATTATAATTTAATAAAGCTATATCTATATCTTGATTTAATATATTATATAAATATTCAGCTTCTTCATCAGTTTTTGTAATAATTGCTAAACTCTTATATTTTTCTTTTAATTCTTTTATATCTTTTAATAAATCTACTTTAATATTTTCTTCTTTTCTTTCAATAACTGGTTTATTATCAGTCTTTCTAATCGCAGATATATGATTTAAATTTAAAATTCTATTTGTATAATCAATTATTTCTGGACTAGATCTATATGTTTTCTTTAATTCTAAATATTTAGTATCTTCTTTAAATACTTGCTCTAAAATTTCTAAACTATCATATTTATAATATGGATTTATAGTTTGATTAATATCTCCTAGAATAGTAAAATTAGCTTTTTTAAAGATATTCCTTAAAATTATATATTGAATTAAAGAATAGTCTTGAGCTTCATCTATAACTATCTCTTTAATTAGCCCTTCATAACTAAATCCAGTTATTTTTGATTTCATATAAGTAAATAAACAAGCATCTTCATATTTAATAGTTTTATTTCTAGTTGTGGATAAAATTTCTTCTTCAGATATATTTCTTCCAAAAGAATTTATAAAATACTCACTTCTAAAAAAATTATTATATATTTGTTTAAAATCTAATGGAATATTTAGTAATTTAGATAATTTAGATTTAATAATTCTTGCTTGGGATTTACTACCTTTAAAATATCTATCTGATATTTTTTCAGCGATTAATTCTAATCTTTCAATAATTAACATCTTACTATATCTATCTGTTAACATATCATTTAGTTCATCTTTAGTAATAGTAAAATCTCTATTTTCAATTCCATCAGTAAATCTTATCTTACTAATTAATTCTTCCATATAATTATCTATATCTTTTATTACTTTATCACTTTGTTTATATCTAACTAAACTCTCATTTGGTTCTTCATATTTATAAAATCTTTCAATAAACGAAGTAAAAGCTTCAACTTCTTTAAATTCATCTATATAACTAGTTAGAAAATCGTGGAAAGTTGTTTGCATTGTATTTTCTTCACCTAATTCAGGTAAGACATTTGATATGTATTCTGAAAAGATTTGGTTTGGTGAAAATATCAATACATTATTAGAATTTAAATTTTCTATTTTATATAGTAGGAAAGCAATTCTATGTAATGCTACACTTGTTTTACCTGAACCTGCAATACCTTGAACTATAAGATTCTTATCATCAGTATTTCTAATAACAGCATTTTGCTCTTGTTGAATTGTATTAACTATATTTTTCATCTTGTCATTTGATTCAGTAGCTAATACTTCTTGTAGTAGCTCATCATCAATATTTAAATTATTATCAAAAGCTCTTACTATTTCACCATTTTTAATATTAAATTGTCTTTTTGATAATATTGTACCTTTAACTACACCACCTGGAGCTTTATATTGAGCTGGTCCAGTTTCATAGTCATAATACATTGAACAAATAGGACTTCTCCAGTCATTTACTAAGTATAATTCATTTTCTTCATCTTCTACATGAGTTATACCTATATAAATTTTATTTTGATCTTCCCCTTCTTTGAAAGTCATAGCTCCAAAATATGGGTTATCTTGAATTTTGTATAATTTTTGCAAGTATTTACCTTTGTTTTGCATTAACATTACTTCGGTATCATTATCTGAAATTATACTCTTCATTTCTTGGGCATCCATATCAGCTTTACTATCCCAAATAAATTTTTGAAACTTTTGAAGTTTGTCTTCTCTAGCATATAATTCTTGACCCAATATTGAAATTTTTTCACGGATGACATCAATTGTAACTCCTAAGTAGATTTTTTCTTGATTTAATTCTTTCTCAGTTATACTCATAATCCCTCCTCAAAATTAAAACGAACCAATTAAATACTTGATTCGTTACGTATATACTAGTTGCACGCAATATAACTAGCAATTTACACTATTTTTCGATGATTGTCAACTAATTTCTTTTGTCTTTCTCGTGTTCTAACATAATCAGGTCCTTTTGCATGTCCTAATAATCTTAATCTAATTCTTCTATCTTGTACTGATGTATCCTCAACTCTAACTACAACTTCATCACCTAAAGTGTAATCTTCATCACCTTTACAAATTAAGAAGAAATCTTTTGAGTATTTAGTTTTACCTTTTCCTTCAACATCTGCCATTCTTACTCCACCTTCAATTACATCACCAATTGAAACTATCATACCTTGTTCAGACACTTCTTCTATCTTACCAATAAAATCTTGTCCTATAAAATTAGACATATATTCAGCAAGTTTCATATCTAATACTTCAAACTCAGCTTGTTCACCTTCTAATTCTCTAGCAGAAGCTTGAAGTGCATCTGCAGCAACATCCATCTTTAATCTAGACATAGCTTCTTTATCTTTTCTCATTTTTTCGAAATCTTTACTTAAATATAAATCGATTAAATTATGAACAACTAAGTCACTAAATCTTCTTATTGGAGATGTAAAATGAGTATAAAACTTAATACCTAAACCATAGTGTCCTATATTATTATTAGAATATAAAGCTTTATCAGTACATCTTAATAATAATCCCATTACTGGACCATATTCTTTTCTATCTCTAATTTTATCTAAGAATTCTTGAATATGTACCCCATCAAATTTATTTGGCATTTTTATGCTTGGGAAAATATTTGCCAATTTCTTAAATAAATTTTTAAACTTACATTCTTCAGGTTGATCATGAACTCTGAATATAAATGGTAATTCTCTAAACATTCTAGCTACTGAAGAGTTTGCAGCAACCATAAAGTTTTCTATTAACTTCTCACCAGCACCTTGAACTCTAGACTTAACAGAAATAATCTTTCCTTCACTATTAGTTACAGTCTTAGCTTCATTTCTTGTATAATTTACTTTTCCTGATAAGCTTCTTCTTTGATTCATTTGTTTAGCTAATTCATCCATCTCTAATAATATTACAGCATAATCTTCATAACCTTCAGGTATTTTACCATCTTCTAAAATTTTATTAACATTATTGTATGTCATTTTTTTTCTAGATTTAATAACTGAATGATAAACATTAGAATTTATAATTTTACCAGAAGAGTCTATTTCCATTTCACATGTTTTAGCTAATCTATCTTGATTTTCATTTAATGAACAAACACCGTTTGATAACTTCGTAGGTAACATAGCAATTACTTTATCTAAAATATATAAAGAAGTTCCTCTTTTTCTAGCTTCTTCAAATAGAGCACTTCCTGGTTTAACATAGTAAGATACGTCTGCTATATGAACTGATAATAATCTATTACCATTAGGTAATATTTCTAGTGATATAGCATCATCAATATCTTTTGTATCATCACCATCTATTGTAAAAATTACTTTATTTCTTAAGTCACGTCTTACTTGACCTCTTTTATCCTTGATTAATTTATTTTTAAAATCAACTGCTCCAAATTCATCATGAACATTCATTGATATTTTATAAACTTCTTTCATGACTTCTTCAGGATATTCAGGTTCAAATCCATGTTTATTAGCAACTGCTGCTATATCTGCATCTGGATCATTTCTATTACCTAAACGTTTAATAACAGTACCATTATGAATAGGTGCTTTATCACGATTTCTTCTAATATCCTTTCTAGACATTCTAGTGTAGTAATCATCTTCACCACTAGGATCTACTTTAACCATGATTCTATCACCATCGACAAAATCTTCAATTTGTTCTGGTGGTACATTTATTTTAATAGTTCTATTATTAGATAAAGGAGTAACAATCTTTTCTCCATTTTCATCTACACTTATTTCACAAGTAACATAACCGAATCCTCTAGCTACAATTTTTTCTACATGATAAGTCTTTTGACCACCATTATTACTAACAATTACACGATCACCAGAAATAGCTCCATTTAAAAGTTCTCTACTAACAGTAATTTTAGTACCTAAAATTGTACCTCCTCCTCTTTTATTAATAGCTATTATTCCTGACATTTTTCCTGAAGCATTGGAAAATACTTTATAATTTCCAGATTTATCACGATAGATGTCTCCACTTATTTCTAATTCTTGTAAAGTTTCCTCAACCAATTCTCTTTGGGTAATTTTGGTTGAATCAATACCTAAACCATCCATTAATGATTCAAAAGAAATACTTCCTTCTTGTTTTTCTAAAAACAATAATAATTTTTCTCTTAATTCAACCATATTAACATCCCCAGATTATTAAATTTTATTTCAAAACTTCGCTCGATTTAGCATTTATTATAAATCCAGAAGTTCTATTTTTCAAGAAATAGTAATATCCTGCTGCTGCAATCATTGCTGCATTATCAGTACAATATCTTATAGCAGGAAAACAATAATCAATATTTTTCTCTTCACAAATATTTGATAATCTTTCTCTTAATCTTTTATTAGCAGCTACACCCCCAGCTGTAACAAAATATTTAATACCTTTTTCTTCCATAGCTTTTTCTACTTTTTTACCAATTATTTCAACTACAACATTTTGAAAAGATGCTGCTAAGTCTTCTTTATTTAACTCATTTCCTCTTTGTTCTTCATTATGAGCTAAATTAATAACTGCACTTTTTAATCCACTAAAACTAAAATTATATGAATTATCATCTAATGGTAAAGGCAACTTATAACTTTTCTTACCAATTGCTGCTAGTTTATCTATAGATGGACCACCAGGATATGGTATTCCAACAACCCTAGCTACTTTATCATAACATTCGCCAACAGCATCATCTAAAGTTCCACCTAATATTTCAAAAGATAGATCTTCTTTCATATAAACTAATTCAGTGTGACCTCCACTTACTACAAGAGCTAATAATGGGAACTCCATCTTTTTAACTAAATTATTAGCATATATATGTCCAGCAATATGATGTACTGGTATTAATGGCTTATTATATATATATGCTAAAGTCTTCGCTGCTTCTAATCCTATTAATAGTGACCCTATTAGTCCAGGTCCATATGTTACAGCAATAGCATCTACATCTTCTATTTTCATATTTGCTTGTTGCAAACAATCTTCAATTACCATAGTTATGTTTTTAACATGTTGTCTACTAGCAATTTCAGGAACCACTCCACCAAAATTCTTATGAATATCTATTTGACTTGAAATAACTGTAGCTATTTCCTCACATCCATTTTTTACTATAGAACAACTTGTCTCATCACAACTACTTTCTATACCTAAAATATAAATATCTTTCATCATATCATCTCTTTTTTCATCAATATACCATCTACCCCGTTATAATAACCTTTTCTGATTGCACATTCTTTAAAATCATATTTTTTATATAACCCAATAGCTTGTATATTATTTTTATTTACTTCTAAAGTAATATTTTCTATATTACTTTCTTTTCCACTTTCAATAACTTTTTCCATAAGCATTGAAGCAATACCATTATGTCTATAATTTTCTAAAACATAAACATTATTAATTTCATATCTATCTATTACATCAGATATTTCCATAAATCCAATTATCTTGTCATTATCAATAAAAACAAATATTTTTAAATATGGATTGCTAACATATTCTTTTTTTAATTCCAATTTTTGATTAATAAACTCATTATAAATAACTTGTAACTCATCTATTAAATTATTATTGTCAATATTAACACTTTTTATCATTTAAGTTTTCTTCAGCCTCAGTTAACTTTAAATAGTTAGCATCTATACTGTGAGGATTTACATTTTCTCTATCCTTATACTTTAATACTATTTTTAATATATCAGGATCATATGCTTTTACTTTTCCGTTTAATTCTAAAGAATCATTTGTAATAAATATATAATTATCTGACATATTAGAAATAGCAGTTTCTAAAACAAATCTTTTTACATGTTGATCTTTCATTATAGAGTTGTTTTCTTTATCATATATACCACCAAATACATAATCTCTTCTTGCATCTAATACTGGTACATGATAATCATATTCATCATCTGTTAATGCCATAGCTTCTAAACTAGATATTAAACTAATTGGTTTATTTAAAGTCCAAGCAAATACCTTTGCAATAGTAACGCCTATTCTGCATCCGGTAAAACTTCCAGGACCATTTACCAATAGTATCTTATCTATATCAGTTGGCTTTAAATTATTACTTTCTAACATATTTATAATAGTTTGAAGTGCCATAGTAGATAAATCATGATCAAATTTTTCTTTATATTCACATAATAATTTATTTTCTTCCACAACACCTGTGTATAAATAATTAGAAGTTGTATCTAAATATAAATATCTCATACTACTGCTCCACAAATTTCTTCATATTTTTTACCGTGTGGTTCTAATTTAATAATACGAACGTCTTCATCAGTAATTTTGAATTTTATATCAAGTCTTTCTTCTGGAAGATAACTTTCAATAGTGTCAGCCCATTCGATAATAGTTACTCCACCTTTTGAAAAGTATTCTTCTATACCTAGACCTTCTACTTTTCCATCTAATCTATAAACATCCATATGATAAAGAGGTAATTCTCCATCTGGATATTCTTTTATAATAGTAAAAGTTGGAGAAGTAATATTTTCTTCTATACCTAAAGCTTGTGCAAAACCTTTTGTAAATACTGTCTTCCCACAACCTAAATCCCCATTTAAACAAATAACCATATTAGGAAATTTTTCTGACTCAATGTTTTGAGCTAATTCAATAGTGTCACTTTCACTATATGATGTTAATTTTTCTATCATTTCAATCACCTACTATATTATAGCAAATAAAAAATAGATAAGACAATTCTTTTACTATATTTTAAAACGTCTTTCTATTCTTTTTACTTTCTCTTTTAATAATGGAGATTCAAGTACTTCATCCCTTACTGATTGGATATCTTCAATATAAGGTATTTGGGCACTTGCCATGTTAGGATTTCCTCCTCCACCGAAGTAATCCATTAATTCAGCAGCACTTATTCTTCCATTAGATCGAGTATGAATACTTATAAGCTTTTTATCTTCATCCTCTATTACACCTATAACAATACTTAATGAAACAGAATCTCTTAATTTATTAGCAATTTTTGATAATTCTATCTTAGTAGATAATTCTGGTTTAACTACTATAGCCATTGTATTACGAGTACTAATAGTTTCAGCTTCTTCATCCTCACCTATTTGATCTTGAATTTTAAATTTAAATAAAACTGGTTCTCCTTTTAATAGATTCTTTATTATTTCATAATTCAATTCCATGTTTTCAAAGAAATCTTCTGCTATTAAATTAGCAATATAGTCTTGATCAGCACCATCATGAACTAAACTATTTATAAGAGCCCAAATGTTAATATTTCTTTTTTGGGTATAATTATTAGTATCTTGATTAATACCAGCTAACAAAAGTGTAGCTAAATCTTGAGGACATTTAATTCCCATACTTTTCATTAATCTATATGCCATTTCACTAGCGCTAGATTGTTTAGAATCGATAAATAACTTATCAACATCTATTGTTCTAAAATTAGTATCATGATGGTCTACTACTATGACATTACCAAATTCATGAATATGATCATTTAAAGCAATTCTATGACTTTGATTAACATCAGTTATTATTAATAGATCATTTCCTGATAATAAACTTAAACACTTTTCTTTATTAATAAATCTAAAATTAGAACATTTATCTTTCATAATAGTTCTAACAGAAACATCAAGTTTTGAAGGTTGATCATCTACTACTACATAAACTCCACCTGGAGTTATAGTTCCTCTTCTCGGAAGTTTAGCAAATCTTCTATTTTGTTCTTTTTCTTTATCGGCTAAATAGGCAAATGCACAAGCAGAACCAATAGAATCTAAATCTGCTCCATTATGTCCTATAACAAATACAGAATTAGAAGAAGCAACCAATCGTTCAAAATTAATTCTTAAATCTTTAATAGTATTTCGCTTAGGAACAATATTATGATAACTAGCTTGAATTTTTTCGATTGCTCTTAAAAAAGAAGGTAATCGTTCTTTCTTTACATCTAACATATTCATACCCTTTACCTCATTTGATTGTATATTATAACATAACAAATAAAAAAAATCCACATAAACTGTGGATTAAATTATTGCAAAAAAAAATTATTGGCAATGACCTATTTTCGCATAAACTATCTTCGGCACTTAAGAGCTTAACTTCTGTGTTCGGAATGGGAACAGGTGTACCCTCTTAGTCATAATCACCAATAAAATTATTGAGAAATAATTCTCTGAAAACTAAGATAATGTGTTTGATCTAATCAAACTAAACAAATATGATTAAATCCTCGATCTATTAGTACTGGTCAACTCAACATATCACTATGCTTCCATCTCCAGCCTATCAACGTGGTAGTCTTCCACGGATCTTACTTTATAAAAATGGGAAAACTCATCTTGAAGTTGGCTTCCCGCTTAGATGCTTTCAGCGGTTATCCATTCCCTACATAGCTACTCTGCACTGCAAC